>CAYMTD010000022.1:0-14310 GCA_964393245.1 uncultured Syntrophaceae bacterium | reverse complement strand
AGAAGGTTCTAAGGATTACGAAGAAGCCCATCTCCCTTGAGACCCCGATCGGCGAGGAGGAGGACAGCCAACTGAAAGATCTGATCGAGGATGAAAAGAGCCTCTCCCCCCAGGATGCGGCGATCAATTCCAATTTGGTGCGGCAGACCGAGAGGGTTCTTTCCACTCTGAACAAGAGGGAGGAGAAGATTCTGAAAATGCGGTTCGGGATCGGCGAAAGCCACGATCATACCCTTGAGGAGGTGGGGCGGGACTTTCATGTGACACGGGAGCGGATTCGACAGATCGAGGCAAAGGCCTTAAGAAAATTGAAACACTCAAGACGGGCCAAGGAATTGAAAAGTTTTGTTGAATACTAAAAAGGAGAGCGACGATGAACATTTATGTAGGCAATCTGTCATTCGATGCATCAGAGGAAGACCTTCAGAAACTCTTTTCCGGCTTCGGCCAAGTCAGTTCTGTCACCATCGTGAGAGATAAATACAGCGGCCAGCCTCGGGGCTTTGGTTTTATTGAAATGCCCGAACGTTCCGAGGCTCAGGCTGCCATCGAGAGCCTGAATGGAAAAGAGCTCCTTGGTCGCTCGATCAACGTGAGTGAGGCCCGTCCCAGAACCGACCGTGGAAGGCCCGGGGGACCAGGCGGGCGCAAAGGGCGGTCGGGATACGGCGGTGGCAGAAACCGGTATTAGAAGACCACCCGGTTCGATTTTAAGATTGTCATCCTGAACTTATTTCAGGATCAGGGTTTAACGAAATCAGGAAACAGTGATTTCAGGGTTTCGTAAGTTCTTGATCTGGCTACCTGCCTGCTCGTTGGCACGGATCTTAATCAAATTCTATATGAGCCGACAAACCGGAGAATCCCTTTCGTTACCCCTCACTCTCAGGATCGAAACAGGACCGATAGGGATGCTGGAGAAAATTTTTGATCGGCAACCTTACCTTGTCACTCTAACTCCAGGCGCTCATCCCAGGCCTTCCACGACTCCGTTCAAATGCGATCCACCTTCTAAGGATTTTCGGATGCGTCCCTGTCGGGACAGGGGAGTTCATCTCCCATAACCGAGGCATTACTGCGTTTCGCAGTTTTCGATTGACAAAATAAGTATTTGTGGTATTAGAAATTTCTAGTGGACGAGGGTCTATAAATTCTTAACAATCTATTTAGGTAAACCCCGACCCTGTGTGAAAATGGACGGCACTCGGACTCTTCAGATCTATGGCATTCACCCAATGATAAATCATGGGACTTTCCGCGGGGCGGGGTAAACAAGAAAGGAGGGGGAGAACGATGAAAACAGGCTTAATTTCTATTCTAATGATCTCTCTAACCTTACTCCCTGCCGTTGTCTTTGGACAGGGTGTGACCGACACAGAGGTGGTGATCGGATTGACTACGCCCCTCTCTGGACCAGCTGCCTTATGGGGGGTCACAGGGTTTGGAGCGCAGGCTTGGGCCAACTACATTAATGACCAGGGAGGAATCCATGGTAGAAAGATAAAGGTCATTCTGAAGGACGATGCCTATAACCCAGCCCGCGCTATGGCCAATCTCCAAGAGATGAAGGGGAAGGTCTTCGCCGTGACTGCTTTATTGGGGACCGCTGTGGTCAGTGCCTCCAGGGACTTCTTTCCCGAAAACAGAATTCCCCTGATTCTGCCTTATGGAAACACCCGGATGTTTGTGGACTATCCAAAGGAAAAGCTTCGTTACATCTTTGTCGCCTATCCTGACTATGAGGATGAAGCAGCCTTTCTAACTTCCTATGCCTTGAGACAACTGGCCACCAAGAAAATCACCCTTTTCTATCAGAACGATGATTATGGAAAGATGGCCATTCCGGGGATTAAAAAGACACTTGATGAGATGCCAGGCAAAGGTGAATTGGCGGCCACTGTCCCCTATGAGGTCGTTGAGAGGGCCCTTGGAACCCACGCCTTAAAGCTTAAAGAATCAGGGGCGGATACTGTGCTCTTTTACACCACCATGAGTCACGCTGCCCTCATCCTTAAGGAGATGGCCAAGATAGATTATAAGCCAAAATCGATCTTCTCCTTTCCGATGGGAGACCCCATCATGTATAAGATTGCAGGGGAGGTCTGGGAAGGCGTCTATGTAGCCGGACCGGCGAACTCAGGTATTCCGGGGGCTGACCGGGAGGCTGATAAGGTGGCTGAGATTTTAAAGAAGTACGACCCAAATATTGCCGGCAAAGAATATCTTGGCGTCTTTGGGGCTGTCTCAATTATGTATGTGGTGGAAGGCCTTAAAAGGGCTGGCAAAAGTCCCACAGCGGATAAGATGATTGAGGGCCTGGAAAAGATCAAGAATTGGAAGCCTGAAGGCCTTGGAGCCCCAGCCACTTTTGATAAAAACCGACACATGGGTGTGACCGGTGTTCGCCTGATGCATGCAAGAAAAGGTGAGCACGTCCCCATCACTGACTTTGTGATCTTTAAGCCAAGATTCTAATTCTATGACTCTCCTTAGAATCGATGACCTCGCCATCAGCTTTGGCGGGATCAGGGCTCTGGCTGGTATTGATCTTCAGGTGGAGGAGGGGGAGATCCTTGCTGTCATCGGGCCCAATGGATCGGGAAAGACCACCCTCTTTAACTGTATTTCAGGTGTTTACAATCCCGAACGGGGCAAAATCCTCTTTGAAGGGGAGAGCCTTTTGGGACTCTCCCCGGACTCCATTGCTCATTGTGGCATCGCCAGAACATTCCAGAACCTCCGCCTCTTCCTCCACACCACTGTTCTCGACAACCTTCTGCTGGGGCGACACATCAAATTTCGGAAAAATCCCATTGATGCCTTGTTAAGAATGAGAAAGGAGGAGCTCCGCCATCGGGAAGTCGTGGAGGAGATCATTGATTTTCTGGACCTCCAGGCATTCCGAAAAGCCCGTGTCATTGACTGCCCCTATGGGATTCAGAAGAAGGTGGAGTTGGGCAGGGCCCTTGCCTTAGAGCCCAAATTATTGCTGCTGGATGAGCCGGTCTCAGGGCTGACGACAGAAGAGAAAGAAGAGTCTGCCTACAGGATCGGTGAGATTCGGGGCCGATTTCGGACAACGATCCTTCTCGTGGAGCATGACCTTCGGATCGCCTCACGACTGGCAGATCGGATGGTAGCCTTTGACTATGGACAGAAGATTGCTGAGGGAAGGCCTGAAGAGGTTCAAAGAAATCCTGAAGTCATCAGAGCTTATTTGGGGGAAGGATGACTCCTCTTCTCAAGATCACGAGTATCGAAACGCTCTACTTTGACCGAATCTATGCCCTTCATGGCATTTCCCTTGAAGTGAAGGAGAAGGAGATATTTGCTGTCTTAGGACCCAATGGCGCCGGTAAGACAACGCTTCTCAAGACGATCGCTGGCCTCCTTAAGGATCAACCCAGAAAGGGGACCATCAATTTTTCGGGACATCAGATCACCCGTCTGCCTCCGGAACGGATCTCCAGCCTTGGGATCGTATATGTTCCAGAGGACAGAGGCCTCTTCCGAGAACTGACTGTGAAAGAGAATCTCGACATCGGCTGCTGGGGAAGGAAAGAAGGGATCACGAACGATCTCTCTTTTATCTATTCATTATTTCCTATCCTCCAAGAGAGAACGACCCAGCAGGCAGAGACCCTCTCCGGAGGGGAACAGCAGATGCTTGCCATTGCCAGGGCATTGCTTCGGAGGCCGCGACTTCTACTGCTCGATGAACCATCTCTTGGACTTGCCCCGTTGGTTGCCCGGCACGTCTACGAGGCATTGACCCAGATTAGCCGGGCAGGTACGACCATCCTTATTGTGGAGCAGAATGCGAGGCTGGCGCTAAAGATAGCCCATTACGGATATATTCTTGAAGGAGGAAGGATCGTCCTGGAGGGAACCTCTGAAGAATTGGGGGAGAACGAGGATGTGAAGGAGTTCTACCTTGGGCTGGGCGGGGAGGCAATCTCTCCAAAAGGTTGGCGTCTATATAAGAAGAGGAGGACATGGTGATCGAAAAAGAGGTGAATCTTTTCCCCAGCCTCTTCTTTAAGCAGGTGGAGCGGCTGAAGGATCGTGTCGCCCTGCGGCACAAAGATTACGGAATATGGCATAGAATCTCCTGGCGAGAATATGGCGAGAGAGTCGAAGAGGTGGCAGCGGGTCTGATCGCCCTTGGACTCTCGCCCGCAGAATATGTGGGTATCCTCGGTGATAATCGGCCTGAGTGGTTGATCTGTCATCTGGCCACCATGGCAGCAGGCGGGGCAACCTGTGGCATCTATCCGACATCCGCCCCGGAGCAAGTCGCCTATGTGGTGGGCCATTCAGAGACGAAGTTCCTCTTTGTTGAGAATGAGGAGCAGGTGGATAAGCTACTACAGATTCTCCCTCAATTCGATCTGAAGGAGGTCGTCGTCTGGGATCCAAAAGGCCTATGGGGCTTTCGCCATCCGAAGATCATCCTCTTCGAAGAGTTTCTAAGAAAGGCGAAGGCCTACCTTCAGGCCCATCCAGATTGTGTGAAAGAGAGGATGAGCCGTATCCATCCTGAAGACACGGCCATGATCATCTATACGTCTGGCACCACCGGTCCTCCAAAAGGGGCAATGATCTCGCATCGAAATATCATGGCCCTTACAAAGTCCTTTCTTGAAGCCAACCCCACCTATGATACCGATGAGGTGATCTCCTATCTTCCGCTTGCTCATATCTATGAAAACCTCATCTCCGTCTTCCAAGCGGTTTGGTCTGGCGGGACTGTCAATTTCGTTGAACACATCGATACGCTGGCACAGAATCTCCGGGAGGTCTCGCCGACGATATTTGCCAGCGTGCCCCGGATCTGGGAGAAATTTGCCTCGATGATAGAGATTCGTATGTCCGACTCCACACCGCTCAAGAGAGCCCTTTACCGGTTCGGTGTTCTTGTGGGACTTCGCTACATCCGATCGAAGAGTCGACCCAACAGGAGCTTCTTCTGGTCCCTTCTCTATTGGCCTCTCTACTTTACCGTTCTCTACCATTTGAAAAGACAGTTGGGCTTTGAGCGGGTCAGGTGGGGGGTATGTGGTGCAGCCCCCGCCTCTCCTGAACTTTTCGAATATTACAACGCCCTCGGAATTCCATTGAGGGAGGGCTACGGTCAGACTGAGTCGACGGGTGTGATTGCAACCCAGAGGCTTGATCGTCCCCGATGGGGTTATGTGGGAGAACCCATTCCCAATGTGGAGGTGAAGATCGCTGAGGATGGGGAGATCCTGGTACGAGGACCCAATGTCTTTAAAGGATACTTTAAAGATCCGGAATTGACAGGAGAAACCTTAGAAGGAGGCTGGCTCCACACCGGAGATGTGGGGGCAATGGAAGATGGATTTCTCAAAATACTGGACAGGAAAAAGGATATCATCATCACCTCCGGAGGGAAGAATATCACCCCGGCCTTCATTGAGAATAAGCTTAAATTTAGCCCTTATATCCAGGACGCGGTCGTCATCGGAGAAGGACGAAAATACCTTGTGGCTCTTATCTTGATCGATGAGGATAATGTAACCAAATATGCACAAGATAGGAGAATTCCATTTACTACCTTTGCAGACCTGACCCAGAACCCACAGATTCAGAAGCTCATAGATCAAGAGGTGGCCAAGGTGAATAAGACCTTATCCCAGGTGGAGACGATTAAGCATTTTGCTCTCTTGCCAAGGCGTTTCTATGAAGAGGATGGAGACGTCACGCCCACCAAAAAGGTGAAGAGACGTTTTTTGGAGAAGCGATATGGGGAATTGATCGAATCCCTCTATAGAAAATAACTTCTCGTTCATCGTTCATTGTTAATATATGGACCTAATCGAAAGTTATCGAGAGGAGCTGCGGCTGATTCGGAAACCCTGGACCGGAGTGTGGGTGGGGATGATCTTTCTTGCCATTATCCTGCTTCCCTGGTTCTCCCCCGAATATTATGCCTATATCGCTACTTTGATCTTCGTCTATTCTATTGGTGTTCAGGGACAGAACATTCTGATCGGATACACTGGGCAGATCTCTTTCGGCCAGGCCGGCTTTCTGGCAATCGGTGCTTATGCCTTCGGTCATCTTGCCCGCCTGGGCTATCCTCTGCTGATTAACCTCCTTTGCGCGGGTATTGTTGCAGGCCTCTTCGGACTCCTTGTAGGGTTCCCTTCACTCCGTCTTAAGGGTCCTTACCTGGCCATAGCGACGCTCGGTTTTGGAATCGCTGTCTATCAGATACTGGCCAATTCAGAACTCCTCTCGGGTGGGCGGATGGGCCTGAGCATACCGAAGCTCAGCCCTTTCTTTGGCCTGTCAAAAACCATGTCTCAATATTACTTCAATCTCTTTTTGGCCCTCATCTTCACACTGGTCTCTTATAATCTCATCTCCTCCTATGTTGGAAGAGCCTTTATTGCCATCCGTGACAATGATATCGCTGCCGAGGTCATGGGTGTCAATCTCACCCGTTATAAACTCCTATCGTTTGCCATCAGCTCGTTCTATACAGGAATTCAAGGGGGACTTTATGCACTTCTGATAGGATATCTTGAACCAAATATGTTCACCTTCATGGAGGCGATCACCCTTTTCGTGGCGGTCATTATCGGAGGATTGGCCTCGGTGGAAGGGTCGATCTTTGGCGCTGCTTTCGTCATCGTCGTTCCACAGATCTTCAGCGGCTATAAGGAACTTGTTCCAGTGATCTTCGGGGTGACCATCATTATCGTTCTGATCTTTGAACCTCAGGGTCTTTTCGGAAGGTGGATGAAGATGAGGATCTATCTGAGAAACTGGCCCTTTCGATAAAACGGTCTATGGGTTAGGGTCATGAAGTCCGTTTGGTGCCGCCAACGGGTTAAGGCTAAAGAGCAATGACATAACCGATTAACAAAACCGACATCTCTACGCTAACCCCTGAACCAGGGAGTGTTATTATCAAACTATGGAAAAAATCTTACAGTACTTTGTCTCCGGCCTCTCCATCGGTAGCCTCTATTCCCTCGTCGCCTTGGGACTCGTTCTCATCTACCGTTCTACTCGAATTCTCAATTTTGCCCATGGGGATATGGGCACGGTAGGGACATTTTTTGCCTTTACCCTTCTCAGTCTGAAGATCCCTTTTGGGCCAAGTTTTCTTATGGCCCTCCTCTTTGGTGGAGGAGTGGCTATGGCCTTTTACTTCCTCATCCTCATACCAGCTCAGCGGAGGGAAGCCACCCTTCTCGGTCAGATCATTCTCACCCTTGGCCTTGGTCTTATCTTTCAGGGGCTTATCAGTTATATCTGGGGAACAGTACCCCAATCCTTCCCCTTTCCATTATCGGATAGCAAAGTCTGGAAGATCGGGGGTGTGGTGATCAGTGAATTGGGGTTGGGTGCTCTGGGAGTTGGTTTAATGGGAAGCTTTTTACTCTATCTTCTTGTTCAGAGGACGCGGTTGGGACTGGCCATGCGTGCTACTTCAGAGAACCTTCCTGCTGCGCAAACCCTTGGCATCCCCACCCGAAGGGTGCTGGCTATCTCCTGGGGATTGGCTGCAATCTTAGGGGTAATGGCAGGGATCATCCTCGCTCCTGCCCTCTTGCTCGACCCCTTTTTCATGTTGGAGCCCTTTCTCAAGGGATTCGCTGCAGCCATCATGGGAGGGCTCAACAGTCTTCCGGGAGCCATCGTAGGAGGTCTCCTTTTGGGTGTTGCTGAAAGTCTTGCCGGGGGATATATTGCCGTTGCCTTCAAAAATAGTCTCGCCTTTCTCATCATCATTGCAGTCCTCATCGTAAGACCAGAAGGACTTTTAGGAAAGGAGTTTAAGGAGAGGGTGTAGGTATTATACACAGCGACTTAAGTCAGAGCCTCCCCATCAAGGCTAAAGCCTTGAGTTACGAAGGGATAAGGATCCGTAACTCAGGCCTTCAGGCCTGATCCAAAAGGAGAACTTCAACATGAACAAATGGTGGGAAACTGTTGAACCTATGGTCTATGAGAGTAGGATCAAGGTTCCTTATACCTGGTCTGTTGGGGAAGCTGGAAGCTGGTTCCTGATTGAAGTGAGGGATCATAAGAAAATCTTTGGAACCAGGTGCTTGAAGTGCGACAAAGTTTATTTACCTCCACGAAAAAATTGCGGTCAATGCTTCTTAGACAATCTTGAATGGGTTGAAGTGAGTTCACAAGGAACCCTCATTACCTATACCGTGGTACGTTACGAGAGTTCTGCCATGCCTATGAAACCTCCCTTTGCTTATGGAATTATTCTGTTGGACGGAGCCAGTACGGGTATCGTTCACCTCCTCGGGGAGGTCAATCTCAAAGAGATTAAAACTGGAATGAGGGTGGAGGCCGTATTTAAAGAGGAAAGAATCGGAGATATCATGGATATTCGCTATTTCAAACCCGTTCATTAAAAGACCCCCTCACCGCCTCCCTCTCCCCAATGGGGAGAGGGGAAGGCTGAAGGGTATGGGGATGGCATGGAAAAGATAGCGATTGTCGGGGTAGGGATGACAAAACAGGAGAGGAGGAAAAAGGCCGAGACCTTTGCGGACATGGTCTTTGAGGCGGTTACAAGGGCACTGGATGATGCCGGGATGACGATCAACGATATCGACAATATCGTAACCGGCTGTAATGATTTCTGGGATGGAAGGACAATCTCCAGCATGGCCGTGGGTGACGCATCTGGGGCATGGGATAAAAATGCTTCCTGCGTGGAAGGAGATGGAACCTTTGCAGCCTTCTACGGGATGGCTCGAATTCTCTCCAGATCTTACCGCACTACCTTGGTGACTGCCCATTCCAAGGGATCGGAGAGTATCCCGAGCCTCATCACAAACGCCATGTTCGACCCGATTTACACCCGACCTCTTGGTCTGGATGGCATTACCTCCGCAGCCCTTCAGGCGAGACGATATATGGACAAATACGGAATCACGGAAGAGCACTGTGCCATGGTTTCCGTAAAAAATCATGGAAATGCTAAGAATAACCCCTATTCTCAACTGCCCATGGATATCTCTGTGAAGGATGTCTTGAATTCGAGAGTGCTTGCAGATCCTATCAAGCTTTTGGATGCTCCGCCCATTACCGACGGCGCTTCCGCCATTATCCTTGCCGATGAGCAAGCGGCTAAACGTTTCTCGAATCATCCTGTTTGGGTCAAAGGGGTGGGATTTTGCGCGGATGCATACCATCTGGGTGACAGAGATCTGGCAGAATGCAAATCTCTCCAGAAGGCAGCCCAAACCGCATACAGGATGGCAGGGATTGATTTCCCTCAAAGAGAAATCGATGTCGCCGAGGTCTATGACGCTTTTACCTATCAGGAATTGATGTGGTGCGAAGGTCTTGGATTCTGCGACAAAGGAGAAGGCGGAAGACTGGTGGAATCGGGAGAGACGGAAATGGGCGGATCAATACCTGTGAACCCCTCCGGAGGATGTCTCTCCGCTCATGCAGTGATCGCCGCAGGCCTGATTAGAATTGCAGAGGCAGTCCTGCAGGTGCGCGGGGATGCAGGCCAGAGACAGATTCCGGGGGTAAAGACGGCGCTGGCTCATGGCATGAATGGTCCTTGTGGCCAGTCCCACTGCGTCTGGGTTCTTGGAAAATAGATGACGATATCTGTAGCTCAACCCTTCAGGGTTGATATCGAGGTGAGAAGGTGGCTAAACGTGTAGCCATTGTGGGCACCGGACAAACCTTTCATAAGTCGAAGCGACTCGATGTCAACGGTGTAGAACTAATCCACGAAGCTGTTACCAGAGCCCTTGAAGATGCAGAGCTTACCCGTGATGACATTGATCTCGTCATCATTGGAAATATGGACCATTTTGAAGGTATCAATTATGTGGATACGTGGAGCATCGATGGCTCGGGTGGTTTCATGAAACCTACTATAAAACTAACAACCGGAGGAACGACAGGGAGCACCCTGGCCATAGCAGGCTATCATATGGTCGCCTCCGGTCTCTTCAGTAGAGCTTTGGTCATCGGCTGGGAAAAGAATTCCGAATCAGACACCACCGCTGCCATTAACACAGCCTTTGATCCGATCTGGGACCGATTGACCTTTGCAGGGGCCATCGGCGGTCTGGCCGTGGAGGCCTCAGCCTATATGGATGATTATGGAATCACAGAGAGAGACGCTGCAAGAGTGGTTGTGAGAGATCGCAAGAACGCCTGTCGTAATCCCCATGCGCATCTCCGAAAGGAGGTGACGCTTGAGGAGGTTCTCAATTCTCCCATGTTATGCGACCCAATCAAACTTCTCGACATCTGTCCCCGATCAGATGGCGCCTGTGCTGTCATTTTTGCCTCTGAGGATGTGGCAGAGAAGATCACCCATATTCCTGTATGGATATGGGGAACAGCCACCAGGCATATGTACAGTTACATTAATGACGTAAATTTTCATGGTCTCCAATCTCTCAAGAATGCCTCAAAGGAATTGTACCAAAGAGTCGGGATCAGAGAACCTCTGAAAGAGATCGATGTCATCGAACTTTATCAGCCTTACTCCTTTGGAGGCCTTCTGTGGCTCGAATCGATGGGGCTATGCAAGGATGGTGAGGCACCGCAATTGGTCTGGAACGGAATCACAGATATGGAAGGAGAATTGCCGGTCAACCCTTCAGGAGGGGTGATTTCGACAAATCCAATCGGCGCTACCGGTCTCATCCGGTGTGCTGAAGTGGCAATGCAGATTATGGGCAGAGCAGGAGAGCACCAAGTTCCTGATGTGAAAATAGGAGTAAGCACCGGCTTCGGGGGATGTATGTGGTCAGACATCCTTCTCTACGGGAAGGAGAAACCGTAACTCAACCCTTCAGGGTTGAGGCCCTGAGTTACAGAACGATGAGGAGAAACGATGTCTGAAAAAGAGATGGAGTTCTTGACCAAGAGTTCTGGAGAAGCGGAGCAACCTTTTCGATACTCTGTTGGAAGATGGGGAAGCAAATTCCTGATTGAGCTCCGAGATCATAAGAAACTCTTCGGCATTCGATGCCCAAAGTGCAGGAAGGTCTACGTGCCACCTCGGCAGGTCTGCGGTCCTTGTTTCCAGAGGATGGAGGAGTTGGTAGAGTTGAGTGATAAGGGAACTTTAGTGGCCTTCACCATCATCCGCTTCTCTTTCATCGATCCCGAAACAGGAATCACAAGGCCTGTCCCTTATGGGTATGGTTTCATAAAGCTTGATGGTTGTGATAACTCTTTCCAACACTTCATCAATATCGAAGGTGAATCAAAAGTGAAGATCGGTGCAAGGGTCCAGGCGGTCTTTAATGAGGAGAGGAAAGGGAACCTGATGGACATCAGATACTTCAACGTGATCGGCTAACGATCGATCGTTTAATGGGACCCTCTGCACGGCCCTGACAGAATCGACGGGGAAGAAAAAATGATGGATAAATTGATCATCACGGCAGCCATAACCGGTTCTGTTCACATCCCGACCCAGACGCCCTATCTCCCCCTCACACCCAGAGAGATCGCTGATGAGTCTGTTCGTTCGGCCGAAGCCGGAGCCGCCATCGTTCACATTCATGCGAGGGATCCAAAGGACGGAAAGCCTTGCTCTGACCTGGAAATATTTCGGGAGATCGTTGCATCGATCAAAGAGAGGAGTGATGTGGTCATCTGCATCTCTACCGGAGGAGGAGCAGGGATGTCGATTGAAGAGAGGACGAAGACCATCCCTTTCTTCAAGCCTGAAATGGCCTCCTGCAACATGGGATCGATGAACTTCGGCCTCTACCCTCTCCTTGAAAAGTATAAGGAGTTCAAATATCCGTGGGAGAAGCCCTATCTCGAGATGACCCGTCATTTTATCTTTGCCAACACCTTTGCCGATCTGGAGTATATCTGTGCCATCGCGAGGGAAAACGGAACAAAACTCGAACATGAGATGTACGATGTTGGCCACCTATACAATACAAAGTTCTTACTCGACAGAGGACTGCTGGAGCCTCCTATTCACATCCAGTTCGTAACGGGTGTTTTGGGAGGCATCCAATCTACTTTTGACGATCTCCTCCATATGAAAAGAATAGCTGATAAACTTTTCGGGGAAGATCGATACACCTGGTCGGTCATCGGTGCAGGTTATCCTGCTGAATTCCATTTGGGGGCCATCGCTGCGATGTTAGGTGGACATGTGAGGGTGGGGATGGAAGACAATTTCAGGATCAGAAAGGGGGAGTATGCGAAAAGCAACGCTGAATTGGCCGAGAAGATGGTGCGAATCGCAAAGGAGCTTGATCGAGACATTGCATCTCCTGATGAGGCAAGGGCAATCCTGGGCCTGAAGGGAAAGGAGAAGGTCAATTTCTAAAAGATTCTATCATCAAGGCCGTTTCTTCACGATTACCTTAACCACTCCTCCCATCACTGAAGTACGATCCTGATTGATTACATCTACCATAAAGGCGACCAAACCCTGGCCCTCTTCTTTCGACTCTTTCTTCTCCGAGACCTTGGCCACCACATGGATGGTATCTCCGATCTTGATCGGGGCGCGGAACCGCCACTCATCGATTCCATAAAAGGCAATGGTCGTCCCCTCGAGGATATTGAGACGGACCAAGAGGCCGGTGGCCATTGAAAAACCGCACATCCCGTGGGCGATCCTTTCTCCAAACACGCCCTTTGAGGCATACACGGCATCTGTATGAAGGGGATTAAAATCTCCGCTAAACCCGCTGAAATTGACAAGATCCGCCTCGGTCATCGTCCTCCCCAGGGTCAAAAATTCCATCCCCTCTTCAAAATCCTCAAAATACTTCCCGAGAATGACGGTCATTTTACAAACCTAACTGTTTTGCAATGATATTCTTCATAATCTGCGACGTTCCGGCACCGATGTTTGCCAGCCTGACATCTCTATAGATCCTCTCAACCTCATACTCGTGCATATATCCATAACCACCGAAAATTTGAACTGCTTTATTGGCAACCTGATTGGCAATCTCCGTTGCGAAAACCTTCGCCATATGGACCTCTTTTCGGCAGGGTTTCCCTTGACTCCTCAACCACGCAGCATGATAAGTCAATTGCCTGGCCGCTTCGATATCAGTGGCCATCTCAGAGAGCATATGGGAAATCACTTGGAATTGACCGATCGGTCTTCCAAACTGGATTCTCTGCCGGGCATATTTTAGCGACAGTTCAAGGGCTACCTCAGCCCCTGAATAGGACATGGCAGCTCCCACAAGGCGCTCATTTTCAAAGCCTGCCATGATCGCATAAAAGCCCTGCCCCTCTTCTCCCAAAAGATTTTCTGAGGGGACAATGCAGTCATCAAAGAATAATTCGGCTGTATCGGAGGAATGCATCCCCATTTTCTTCAATTTCCTCCCCACTGAAAACCCAGGGGTATTGGTTTCAAAGATGATGAGGGAGAGTCCTTTTTCGCCTTTCCCCGGTCCTGTTCTCACCGCGAGGGTGATGAGGTCGGCTTGGGTCCCATTGGTAATAAATATTTTGGCCCCCTTGATGATATAATGATCGCCTTCTCTGAGGGCACTGGTCTCTAAGGAGGCCACATCCGAACCGTGATTGGGTTCGGTGACTCCCAAAGCAATGATCTTCTGACCGGACAAAACTGGTTTAAGGTATTTCAGTTTTTGCTGATGGGTCCCAAACTCATTCAGGGCTGGGGAGGCAATATCGGTTTGCACCAAAACACTCATCGCAAAGCCGAGGGACCCGCATTTGGAGATCTCTTCAGCAAAAGCGATAGTTGTAAAATAGTCTCCTCCACCTCCTCCGTATTCTTCAGGGTAGGAAACGCCCAAAAAACCAAGGTCTCCCATTCTCTTAAATATCTCCCGGGGATAAATTTCAGCCTCTTCCCATTCCTCTGCACGGGGACGAATCTCTTTCTTAATAAAATCTCTCAAGGATTTCCTAAAGATATTATGTCCTTCATTAAAATAGATTGATTCCACTTTGAGCTCCTACATTTTTCTCTGGTCTTCATCCACTCCTGCCAGAGCCAAGGCATCAAGCCCTCCAAGACCCTTTGCACCACCGTGGCCAATGCGATTTCCCCTTTCATACCATGACAAAGCCTCCTGAAACCAGGGGGGCATGGATCTTAGGAGTGGAGGGTTCTGCTCTATTCTCTTAAATAGCATACCCCTCGACCCTTTGAGTCCCTGCCTACCGGAGGCAGGCCACAGCTGTAGAACTCTCCGCATTAAATCGCCTCGAACACAATCGTCACCTTGCCATCGGGAAGGATTTGCGGGGTCGCTTTCAGCCTCATCCCGATTTTAATCTTTTTCAGATCGATTTTAGGCATCCACC
>CAYMTD010000021.1:0-14925 GCA_964393245.1 uncultured Syntrophaceae bacterium | reverse complement strand
AGAGAGGATGTTTCGGTGAAACAATAAGAACCAATTCCTCTTTCAAGAAAGGGATGGACTCGAATTTGGACGGAACCTTCATCACCCCGATCACTGCCAAATCGTTTTGATAAGTGGACAGGTTTCTTGCAATCTCCTCGGAGTTTCCTACGTCGAGAGATATCTTGATGGCAGGAAAAGAGGTCTGAAACCCAGACAGAAGCTTCGGCATTAGGCACTTCGAATACGATTCCGTGGTTCCTATTCTTAGGAAGCCATGATGGTCTTTTTGCAGGATCCCCAAAACATTTTCAATCTCCATGAGATGCGAAGAAATCTTTTGCATGTGTCTGTAAAGGGTCTTCCCGGCCTCCGTCAGGGCGAATTCCCCCCTCCCCCTACGAATGAGCCTCATCCCGATCTTCAGTTCTAAGTTTCTAATATGTTTTGTTACGGCAGGCTGAGAGATGTAGAGTTCGTCTGCCGCCTTGGAGAAGCTCTTATGCTTTGCGACCCCATGGAAGATCATTAAAGAATTTAATGAAGACCGTATCGCGTTCTCTGATTTCATATTTTTTATATAACCTAAGGTTATTTAAGCATAAAAACAAATGCATTGACAAAAGGCATGCTTAAAAAGATAATGCGAGGTACGAGGTATTCACGTTTCAAAAAGGAGGAATTTATGGATCTTCGAGATTTTATAAAGAAATGTGAAGCAGAGGGAGAATTAAAGAGGATTAAGGCCGAGGTTGACTGGGATCTCGAGATCTCTCACATCGCGAAGCTTGTTGAAGAGAAAAGCGGCCCTGCACTACTCTTTGAGAATGTAAAGGGTTACAAGAGCCCAGTCTTGACCGGTGCCTTCGGCACGAACCGGAGGCTGGCTATCATCCTTGGGAAGAGCCCGGCTCTCTCCATGGTCCAGCTGACCAAGGAGTGGGTGAATGTCGCCGTTAAGGAGGTCATCCGGGCAAAGGAACAGAAGGACGGTCCGATCTTTGAGAACATCCTCGATGGCGACAAGGTGGATACCTTTGCCTTTCCTTCACCCAAGTTTTACGAACTGGATGGCGGCCGTTACTTCGGTACTGCGGTGTTCATGGTGCTGCAGGACCCCGAGACGGGCGACATAAACCTTGGGACATACCGCATGGGCGTCCTCGATGATAAGACCGTCGGTGTCCAGATCCTTAAGGGAAAGAAGGGCGACAGGATCATGAAGAAATACGAGAAGGCAGGCAAAAAGATGCCCGCATGTGCGATCATAGGCGGCGATCCCCTTCATATCTTTGCAAGTGCCGCCACGGTCAAAGCCAAGAGCGGGTATGATGTCGTGAGCTCGTTGCGCGGTGAGCCCGTTGAAATCGTGAAGGGCCAGCTCACTGGGCTTCCTATCCCCGCGGCCGCCGAGATCGTACTGGAAGGGGAGATCGATCCCCGGCATCTGAGAAACGAGGGGCCCTTCGGCGAGTATACGGGCTACTACACCGAAGAGCTGATTAAGCCAATTCCCAAACCGGCCCTTGATGTAAAGCGTATTTATTACAGAAATAACCCAATCCTGTGGGAGACGAGTGTGGGCAGGCCCGTGGGGGACCAGCATATCCTCTATGCCTTTACGCGCAACGCGAGCTTGTGGACGGACCTGGTCAAGATGGAGATCCCGGGCATCAAGTCGGTCTACACGCTGCCGGAGGCGTCCGGACGCTTCATTGTGGTTGTCTCCGTAGAGCAGATGTATCCTGGACATGCGGACCAGGTAGCGGCAGCGGTCATCGCAAGCAATACAGGAACATATGGGATCAAGGGGGTGATCATCGTTGATGACGATATTGAGGCAGACGATCTTCCGAGGGTGTGGTGGGCCCTCGGCACTCGATACAATCCAGCACGGGGGACACAGATTATCAACAGAGGTAGATCAACGCCCCTCGATCCATCCCTCGGATCGGATGACAACAAGTTCATCACTTCGCGCATCATTCTGGATGCCACGATCCCTTTCGAATGGAAAGTCAAACCCACAGAGATCAAGCTTTCGGAGAGCGTACTGGCCAAGGTGAAATCCAGGTGGAAAGAATATGGGTTTGAAGATTGATTCCGGAATCATGGAATGCTGGAATAATGGAATTCCGAGAGAAAAGTAATCCATAGGGATCTTAACCATCGTTCTAATATTCCATCATTCCAATATTCCATCATTTACTGGAGGAAAAGATATGGCATTCGACAAGAATCTTGAAAAGGCAAAGGAAAAGGCACGAAAGGTAAAACTGTTTGCCCATGATGTGCATGGTGTTCTCACTCCGGACACTTTCTTATGCGATATCGAAGGAAAACGGAAATATAGCTTTTGGCATATGGACGGTTTTGGTGACCTTTCTTTTACAGCAAATGGTATTCAAATTGCTTTCCTAGATACCACCTCCATCGATGAGGAAGGTCTTGTTCGTGCCCGCGAGCTAAAGCTTGATAAATTTCACTACAGGATCAAAGACAAGGTGGCCAAGCTCGAAGAGTTAAAGAAAGAATTGGCCATCGGTGACGAGCAGGTTGGCTACATCGGCTGTGAAATCACAGATCTCGATGTCATGAAGCGAGTCGGTTTCGCCGTCGCCACAGCGGATGCCATCGATGAGGTGAAAGAAATAGCCGACTACGTTACCACGGCCCCGGGAGGGAGAGGACCCATTCGAGAAGTTTGCGAATTCATTCTCAGAGCAATGGGTAAATGGGAAGAATGGGTCGAGAAAGTGACAAAGATGGGATACAAGTAAATTCCAGGTTGAGGTTAAGGCTAAGGTTGGAATCAATCAATAGGAGGGCTTGGCATGGGGAACAAAGAGAAGGCCACCGAAAAAGCAAAGAAGGTGAAGTTTGTCATCCTGGATATCCATGGAGTCCTTACAGACAACATCTTGTATTACACAGAGGATGGAAAAAAATCCGAGTGTTTCTCTTTAAGGGACCGTCTGGGCTGCAGGGCATTGATGGAAGGAGGGATTGGTCTGGCATTCCTGACGAGCAAAATTACCCGGACCGATGAACAAGTTGGGAAAATCTACGGGATCCCTCCGGAAAAGCTTTGGGGGACCTCTGCCAAGATGGGGAAACTGGAAGAGTTTAAGAAAGAATCCGGACTGGAAGACCAAGATTTCTGCTACGTGGGAGATGAAATGATTGATCTCGGAATTATGAAAAAGGTTGGATTCTCGGTGGCTCCGGCGGATGCTTCGGTGGAAGCGAGAGAGGTCGCAGACTATATCACCAAGGTCGGCGGCAGCAAGGGTGTGGTTAGAGAAATCGCTGAGTTCATTTTGAAGGCCCAAGGGAAATGGGAATCCGTCATCAATAAGATTTCCAAGTGAGGCCCCCCCGACCCTGTCCTCGCCCCAAGGCCTGCCTGCCAGTAAGCGGCGGGAGAGGGGAAGGGCGAGGGACTATTTAGGGATGAAAATAGTCAACTTGCAGAGGAGGTACTTGGATGTCCTATCCAATTTACAAAGACAATCGTGAATTTATTAAGGCATTAGAAGCTCACGGTGAACTTGTGACCGTCCAGCAGGAAGTAGACTGGGACCTTGAGATGGGCGCCATCGTGAGAAGGGTCTGTGAAAAAAAATTGGCTGCGCCCTATTTTAAGAAGATCAAGGACTACCCGGGCTTCGAGGCCCTCGGTGCACCTCTGGCAACCTATAGAAGGTTGGCGATTGCCATGGGAATGGATCCCAAATCTTCCATTCCAGAAATTTCTGAGGAGTATGTGAGAAGAACAACAGGGACTCCTATTCAACCCGTTGTCGTGGATCGTAAGCAGGCGCCCTGCAAGGAGAATATCCTTTTGGGTGATGAAGCAGATCTCTTCAAGCTTCCGGGGCCCATGGTCCACGATGGCGACGGAGGAAGGTATCTGTGCACGTGGCATTTTGTAGTCGCAAAAGATCCTGATACACGGATGATCAACTGGGGAATGTACCGCCAGATGGTCTTTGACGAAAAAACGATGGTCGGTCCGGTCCTTCCCTTTTCCGATATGGGAAAGATGTTTTACGGAAAGTATGTTCCCAAGGATCAACCCATGCCTTTTGCCACGGTCATCGGTTGTGATCCCATGGCTGGCGTCGCGGCCTGTGCACCCTCACCGATTCCTGAAGACCAGTTCACGGGGATGTTGATGGGAAAACCAGTTGAATTGGTAAAGTGTGAGACCTGCGACCTGGAAGTTCCAGCCCATGCAGAGGTCATCATTGAGGGAGAAGTCATTCCGAATCTCTGGATTGAGGAGGCCCCCTTTGGAGAGTACACGGGTTATCGAACCTCTCCGAGGGAACCGAGGACGGTCTACCGAATAAAAGCGATCACTTATAGAAACAGCCCCATCATCACCGTCTCGAATATGGGCATCCCCACCGATGAAGGACAACTGCTACGATCTTTCTCCTTGGGATTGGAAATGCGAAAACTTTTGGAGAGCCAGGGCATCCCTATCACAGGCGTCTTCATGCTTCCTGAATCTACCCATCACATGGTTGTGGTGGGCGTCAGGCCCATCTACAGCAATATTGCAACCCAGATTGCCAATCTGGTCTTTGGGAGTAAGTTGAGCCCTTGGTTTCAAATGGTCATCGTGGTCGACGAGGAAACAGATATCTATAATAAGGACGATGTCATCCATGCCCTGGCAACAAAATGCCATCCGATTAGAGGGATCCGGAAATATGAACATGCGGTGGGGACCCCTCTCTATCCCTTTGCCGATCCGGACGACCGGAAATGGAGCCGTGGAGCGCAAGTCCTTTTCGACTGTACCTTCCCTCTCGATTGGCCAAAAGCTGACCTGCCCATCAAGGTTTCATTCAACAAGGTCTATCCAAAAGAGATTCAAGAAAGAGTTCTCAAAAACTGGAAAAACTATGGATTCCGAGATTGAGGAGGCAAGAAATGCCCAAAAAAGAGTACGATACCTTTGTATTGGGGGATCCGGCGATGGTCCCTGAAGAAAAAGAGACGGAACTGATCGTCCGTGACCTCACCCCTGCAGATCGAAGATACAAGTATCGCAGTGCGTATGTTACAGCCCTGGTGTCGAAGGACGAATCGAAATATCCTGATCGGCTCTGGATCCGGTTAGGGAAGGGGCAACTTCAGGAAAAACCTTGGTCCATTAAAATCTTAAAGGAACTAAATAAAGTTCCAAAGGGTTAGGGATGGTTATGAAACCTTCTTTCGGGATAAGGGATTTTCTCACTCGTTTGAGAAAAGCGGGTGAGCTTCTTTCTGTTCGTACCCCGCTTGATCCAAAATACGAAATCTCAGCGATCCTTTCCGAATTGGGGAAAAAGGAAGGTCCAGCCATCCTCATTGAAAATGTAAAAGGCTACAAATTTTCAGTCCTGGGAAACCTTTTAGGGACAAAGAAGCGCCTCTCCATGGCTTTGGGTGTCGATCCTGAAGAAATGGTCGAATCAGCCATTCCCAAATTGGAGAAGAGACGATCGCCCGTCCTGGTTTCAGATAAATCTCAGAGAGTGGTGATTACAAAAAAAGAAAAGATTAATCTCCTCAAACTCCTCCCCATCTTAACTCACTATTCTAAAGATTCTGGTCCCTATATTACTTCCGGCATCACTTCAGCCAGGGACACAAGAAATGGAACCATCGGGAGAGGACTTCACCGAATGGAGGTAAGGGGAAAGAATACGCTAGGGATTTCTCTATTAAATCCGCCCCTCTCGGAAATCTATGAGCAGCACAAAAAGGAAAATAAGAAAATGAAAGTGGCCACTGTGATCGGTGTCGATCCTGCGATCCTCATCGCTGCCGTCTTCAAGACTCCTCGGGGCGTGGACAAACTCTCTGTGGCAGGAGGGCTAAAAGGAGAACCCGTCCCCATGGTGAAGGCCGAGACGTTCGATCTGGATATTCCTGCTCATGCAGAGATTGTGATCGAAGGTATCATCGATCCAAAGGGCGAAGAGATGGATGGCATGCTCGGTGAGTCCAGCGGATACTATATGACCTTTCCAAAAAGCCCAACCATCCACGTGACTGGGATCACCTATCGAAAAGGGGCCTGTTTCCATGCGATCATCCCCTGGGCACTGGAGGTGGATCACCTCCTTTCTTTCATTCATGGTGTTGATTTCATCCCCAAGATGAAAAAGGAGTTCCCTTCCATTCAGAAGATTCATATGATTCCAAGGACCTTTGGTTCCCATGTGGTCATGAGCTTGGATACGGAGAATAAAGGGGAGGTTCGGAGGGCTTTGATCCTGGCCCTCTCCTTTACAAATGTTAAGAAAGCAGTCGCCGTGGATGCGGATGTCGAAGTCGAGGATGACCATGAAGTGGAGTGGGCCATTGCCACACGATTTCAAGGGGACCGGGATCTGATCATCATCCCAGAGGTAAGAGGGCAGCCGATCGATCCTTCCTCAAAAGAGGGATTCTTAACGACGAAGATTGGTATGGACGCCACGCGACCCATGAAGGATGGGTTCGAAAAGGTCGATGTCTCGGAGGAAATCAAAAAAAGACTGGCCCCCATACTGAGCCCATTGAGGCGAAAGGAGACGAGGTGAAGAGACTGATTGTAGGGATCTCCGGTGCCACTGGAGCGATCTACGGGATTCGGCTCTTGGAGGTGCTTGCGAAATCGAATGTGGAAACCCATCTGGTCATTACAGAAGCTGCCCAGAAGACGATTTTAATGGAGACCGATTGGAAAGTCGAGAAGGTAAAATCGCTGGCCAAGGTCGCCTACGATATCCAAGATATTGGAGCCGATATTGCGAGCGGTTCGTTTCGATCCGAAGGAATGGTTGTCATTCCCTCCTCCATCAAGAGTCTCTCAGCCATTGCCAACTCCTTTAATGTAAACCTTTTAATCCGGGCTGCCGATGTGACGCTAAAAGAAAGGCATAAGCTGGTCCTTGTGGTCAGAGAAACTCCTCTCCACAAAGGACACATCAACCTCATGCTAAGGGTAACGGATATGGGGGCAACGCTTCTCCCACCCATCCCTGCCTTCTATTTTCATCCAAAGACAATTGACGATCTCATCAACCATACCGTGGGGAAGGTTCTCGACCTTTTCGGGATCGATCACCATCTGTTTGAGCGTTGGGGAAGCCCGAAATTAAAGGAAACCTTAAAGAGGAAAGGGATTAGGAATTAAAATTCGAGGAATAATCGTCGAGGGGCTCAGAGAGGCCGGCAGCTTCACCCAGATTCCCTGGGTCAGAAAACAGTTTATTTCAAAACTCTCCATCGATCCGCACCCAGGAACGCTCAACCTAGAAATTGCCGATACTGAATCTATCCGCAATTTTCAAGAACTCAAAACCACGAAGGGAATAAAAATCACTCCTGAAGATCCTTCCTTTTGCAGTGCCAAATGTTATCCCGTTCTCATCAATGGTCGGCTCAAAGGGGCCATTGTCTTTCCGCTGGTCGAGGACTATCCGGAAAATAAGATGGAATTGATTGCCTCAGAGAAGATTAAGGAGATGCTATCTGTTACGACGGGGGATGCTCTCGAGGTGGAGATTCTGTAGAATGTACGGATTGATTTTCGATCTCCTTGCCATTGCCAAATCATCTAAAAGTCTCTTCCCAAGTTGAGGCTTCCAAAAACCAATAAAAAGTTATATAGTTGCCAGTAAGCTGAAACCCAAGCGGAAAGCTTTAGAAACGAGCAGGAGGGTCCTATGTCAAAAGGGCGAACTTCGAAAACTTATTCTTCCACGAGACTCTTAGTTCCGAGAGAAGAAGCCATCCGAAAGATTAAAGAACAAATAGAAACCGGACGTCACATCAGAGATCAAAGGATGTCTTCAATGCCGGATCTGGAAAGCGCTCTGGAAAAAAGGGCTAAATGGCTGGAGAAAAATATCAACATGCTTGCCTCCCTTGTCCCCCCGGGGACAGGTAAGCACCTATCAACTCACCGCAGGGTTTATCGGCAGGCCGTCTGCTTCCAGAGCAGTCGGCACAGCCTTGGCCAAGAATCCATTCCCTTTGATCATTCCCTGCCAACGGGCAATCTGCTCTGACCGGACGCTTCGTGGTTACCAGGGAGGCCCTGCCATGAAACAAGCCCTGCTGGAAATGGAGGGCATTGAATTTGACGACAGAGGCCGGGTCATTACGGAAGCCTTCTTCTGTTCGGCGCCTCTTCGGCATTCAAGAGTTCACTAACCCGTAACGAAGTGAGCGGTCAGGGTTAAAATTGGAGATGGGCTCAAAAGGTAAGGTTTGCTAAGGGTTCTCTTTTTCCCAGTAGAGGAGTTTCTTGATCCTCTCCAGCAACATGGGACGGACCTCAGGGTTTTTTATTCGGGTCACTTCCTTCCAATCTTTCCAATCACCTAAAAGGTCGTAGTAAAGGTTGGCACAGGCTCTTTGATAGAAGACCTTGGCCTGAGGGTTCACCTTCTCGACGCAGGTCTGGAGCTCTTTTAGAATTCGATCCCTCTCTTCCTCATTTTCAATGTGAAACATGAGAACCTTAGTCGGTTTTGTGGGGAGGCTCGATCCAAATTTTCCTTTCACATAGTGATTCCCAAGAAAATTTTCTTCGTATTCTCGTAACAATTCAAGACACTCCTCCTTGTCTTTCAAAACGGCCACCACCTTCCAGCATTGATAAGCCTCCTTCAGTTCGATCTCTTCCTTCCCCTCTTGCAATTGCTGGTAAAGGTTTGTGATGCAGGGGACACAGCGGCCGTAGATGTTGCTCTTTGTAACTCCCAGTTTCGGATCGCTCTCAAAACTGACCCAGTTGTCCCTGGAGTTTCTCCAGACCCTTTTGTCGAGGTAGATTCTTCTCATGTTTGTCTTGGGACAAAGAATCCCATTCACGCAGGGGGGCTTTAAAAAATAAGTCACCTTAAACCGAGATCCCGAGATCGTAGATCGAATTCGATAGACCCTGAACTTGTTTCAGGGCAAGGTTCAGGACCTGGTTTGGGATGACAGAGAGCAAAGGAGACCCCTTAATTGTCATGCTGAAATCGTTTCAGCATCTCCTTTCATCCACCTCCGCAAGAAGTGGTTCTCAGTTCCGATGTGTCCAGGTGGGTTTTTTCTTGATACCCTTTATAAATTATCATAACATAACCAAAAACAGAACCCAATGGAGGAACTTCATTGATAAAAAAAACGATTGTGATTGTCTCGACTCTCGATACCAAGGGTTCGGAGGCAGCTTTTTTGAAAGCACTTATTCAAGAAAGAGGACATCAGGTGATCCTTCTGGACACCAACACAGGGGGTGAGACCTTTCTCTTTCCCGATATCTCTGCAAAAGAGGTGGCGGAAACTGGAGGAGGGAATATGGAAGAGATCAGGAAAATGAAGGATACCGGGAAGGCCTCCGCGATCATGGTCGAAGGTGTCATCAAAAAAGTAAAAAGTCTTTTAGAAAAGGGCAAACTTGATGGAATCATCTCCTTCGGAGGTGCCAGTAATACGGCCATGGCCACGGCCATCATGAAGTCTCTCCCCTTTGGGATTCCCAAAGTCATCCTCTCCAGTACCGCTGCCATGCCTGCCTATGCTGGAGGATACTTCGGAACAAAAGATATCGCCATCCTCCATTCCGTTGTGGACATTGCAGGGTTTAATCCGTTGGTCAAAGACGTATTGAAAAGAGGAGCAGGAGCAATTTGTGGCATGGTAGAAATGGGAGGAGGACCGCAATCTCTTTTGAGAATAACACAAGAAAAAGATTTGATCGCTTTAACGGAGTTCAAATTTTCAGAGGAATGTTGCTCTCGTGTGAGGCAACTTTTGGAAGAAAGAGGGTTTGAAGTGATTCCCTTCCATGCCCAGGGCACAGGTGACAGGGCCATGGAGGAATTAATCAGCGAAGGATTTTTCCAAGGGGTCATGGACATCGTTCCCGCAGGGATTGGGGAAGAACTCCTCGGAGGAAACCGGGCCGCAGGCCCCAAGCGGTTGGAGAAAGCCGGTGAGATGGGAATTCCTCAACTCATTACCCCCTGTGGTTTCGATATGCTCAGTTGTGGCCCATTGGAGAGAGGGGATCGGGGAGATTCGCTTTGGGTTTCTAAAAATATAAAAAATAGAAAAATGTTCATTCCGGATGCTTTCCGGGTCCAAGCCCGCACCAATTCTCAAGAGCTGAAAGAAATTGCAAAAGAAGTTGCCAGAAAACTGAACAGGGCGAAAGGTCCTGTCATCGTCTTAATCCCGCTCAAGGGCTGGTCTTCACTCGATCAGGAAGGAATGCCTCTCTTTGACCCCGAAGCGGATAAAGCCTTCGTAGACGCACTGAAGATCCATCTCAATCCCAAGATCTCAATCATTGAGCTCGACCTTCACCTCAATACCCGTGAATTTGCCCAGGAGGCCGTGAATCGGTTTATTCAACTCTGTAAGGAAAACAAAAAGACGGCGTAAGCCGATCATCCATGTACAGTGATGGCATTCGGAAGACCTATCTCGCGCTTTAACTCTTCCACCATCTTCAAAAAGGCCTGAGCAGGAGGAGAAAGGGATTCCTCACCATGGTAAATGATATCCGTGAAGAAAACGATGTTCCCCTCTTCCACGGGAATGACTCTTAATGTCCCCCTCTGCAATTCCTCTTTGATATCAGGTTCAAACATGAAGGAGACCCCTTTATTCTGTTTCACATACCCCACAATAAAGTCCAAGCTGCTCGCCTCAGTGATCACCGATGGCCAGATTCCGTATTCTTGAAATTTTCTTAGAATAGCTGCCCTTGAACCCGAACCTTTTTCCCTCAGGATGACAGGTTCTCCATTCAGCTCTCTCAAAGAGATACTTATCCTCTGCGAGAACCTGTGTTCAGGGGATGCCACTAAGACAAATTCTACCGTAGAGAAAAAGATCGATTTAATTTTTCGATCAAGGTTAAGCTCAGAAATGAGAGCAAGTTCGTTCTTCCTCTCGAGCACACTTTGCGCCATATCCTCGGAATTGCCTTCATCTAAAATGACTTTGATGCGAGGAAATCTCTTCTGAAACTCAGAAAGCAGGGAGGGCATAATGTAGCGGGCATAGTTTTTTGTTGTTCCAATTCTAAGGGTCCCTCTCATCAATTTTTTAAAATCTCTCATCTTCTCATCGGCTTCATCCACAAAATTAAAAATTTTCCCTGCATATTGATAGAGGAGCTCTCCTGCTTCGCTCAGTTGAACCTTCTTCCCTAATTGTTGAATGAGTTTCAGATTCAATGATTTTTCCAAAGATTTGACCTGCATGGTCACGGCAGGCTGGGTCACATTGAGCTCTTCCGCTGCCTTGGTGTAGCTTCCCTTTTTTACAACCAGATAGAACGCCTCTAACTGCTTCAGGTTCAAAAGGTCCTCCAGGGTTAGACTCTATCAATATTCACGGCAATGAAATACTGTCTAGCGATCGAACAGGTCATTAAGCTTCACTCCAGCCCCTTGGGCCAAGAAATCAGTGCCCTTTCCGAGAAGAAGCCCATCGACATCATCCACGCCATTTTTGAGAACAATCAAGTTAGGACCTTGATGCTCTATGTCACCTGCATGTGGGGGCTCGATTATGATCTCGAAGGATTGGGTTACCTCGTTCCCCTCATGGTCAATCGCGCCGCAAACTACCGACTCTGCGTGGGAGGCTCCCACCACATGGCCAACCTCATGTCCAAATTTCTCTATCGCCATGGCGGAATGATTCTGGGAAGCCAGATCATTAAAAGAATCATCTTGGAGAATGGAGCGGCGAAAGGGGTTGAATTGGAGGATGGAACCGTCTATCAGGCTTCGAAGTTTGTTGCCTCAAGCATTGATCCCTACCAGACTTTTCTCAAATATATTGGCGAGAAGGATTTGCCGAAAGACCTTGTCACACGCGTGAAGGATTGGAAATGGGAGAAGTGGTCCCTCTTCGATGTCCATTTGGCCCTTCTCAACGGTCCGCAGTTCAGTGCTGCTTCAAAAAATCCCGACCTCAACAAGGCCTTCATCTACGTGGTGGGATTTGAAACTGAAGAGAATCTCATTGACCACTTCAAGGCCCTAAAGAATGGTGAATTGAAGGCCTCTGGATTCAACTGTTGCTTCCCAACCCTCCTCGATCCCTCAGAAGCACCTCCAGAAAGGCATACCGGGTTGATCTCAGAGCATGCGCCTTACCGCCTGAAGGACGGAGGGGCGGAAAGGTGGTACAAGATCCGTCACGACCATGCCAAACAGAACATCGAGACACTCAGAAAGTATGCACCCAATATGACCGATGAAAATATCCTCTGGACCTACATCGCCTCCCCCCTCGATATTGAAAACAAATTTGCTGACATGGTCGAGGGATCGATCAAACAGGGAGGTTACTACCCTCTTCAGATGGGATATCTTAGACCGAATGAATTGTGTTCCCAATATGCGACCCCTGTCAAAAACCTTTATGTTTGCGGTGCATCGACCTTCCCTGGAGGGCTGGTCACCTATGGTCCGGGGTATAATGCAGCCAACCGAATCGCAGAGGATCTTAAGATTCAAAAGTGGTGGAAAGAGCCTGAGATTGTCACAAAAGCAAAGGCAGGCGGCCTGTTGTAACTTCAAAATTAGCAATAGGCAATTTGCACCTTTCCATTTGCATTTTTCTTAATGAATGGAGGTTCATCATGAAAGTCAATTCTACGGGATTGGGCCAGACGACGATGATCGCGTCGTTTACTCAACTCTTCAAAGACCCAGACGGAGGAGACACCCTGAAACTGAAAATCGAGTCTTCAGAACCCATCCACTGGGTGATTACGGCAACCCTCGATGGAGGAGACCTGAGGAATTTCATCAAGCTCCTCTTCAAGCCCTCCACCCTCTATTATGCGCTCTCGCTCATGATGCAAAAGAAGGAGAAAAAGGAGGAAACCCATGTCTGACACAAGTTATGATGCGATCGTTATTGGTGGAGGACACCACGGGACGATCATTGCCTGTTATTTGCAACATGCAGGGTTGAAGACGGCGGTCTTTGAACGCCAGCACGAGTTGGGAGGAGGCGCCTGCGGTGAGGAACTTCCCCTTCCCGGATTTCTCCAGAACACCTGTGCCCACTTCACCCGTTTTTGGACCCATCCCGCTTACACTGATTTCAACCTCAGGGAATATGGTCTCAAATACGTCTTCCCGGATCAGAATGAAGGAATGGTCTATCCGGACGGGACCTGTTTTGTCGGTTATTCGGCCTGGCGGGTGGTCGATCCCATGACGGGCAAAGAGGAGCTATCCAATGAAAACGTGAAGAAGACTTACAATGAAATTGCCCGTTTCTCAAAAACCGATGCAGAGACCTATCTCGATCTCTTGGGAAAATATCAGAGAAAGTGGAGGACTGCCTTCCGGGAATATCGTTACAGTCCCCCTACTCCCTGGGGGGTTAAGAATGCCCTTGAAAAGCTGTGCGATGATCCTGTGGATGGAATCGATCCCGTTTATCAATTCATGACAGGGGCCCAGATCGCCAAAGACCTTTTTGAAAGCTCAGAGCTTCAGTGCCTTTTCATGAGAGCCATTGAAACTTCCACGGGCTGCTTCCCTGGCGATGTGATTGGCCTCTATGTCTTCGTCCATGTGATCGGTCTTACTCTTTCCTTCGAATCGGCCTCGATTGTCATCGGTGGAACCCACACCATCACCCATGCTCTCCAGAGAGCCTTCAGTGCCATGGGCGGGGAGTTCTGTGTGGAATCTGAGGTAGATAAAGTTCTTGTGGAGAACGGAAGGGCCAAAGGGGTCAGGCTTTCGAATGGATTGGAAGTCGAGGCCAAGCAATGCGTCGTCAGTGATTTAGGAATGCCTCAGACGATCTTCAGGCTTCTGGGAGAAAACTATGTGACGCCCAAGGTAGCCCGGCGCATACGAAATATTCGCTATGACCGCGCCCAGATTTATTGGGGAAATATGGCGATGCATGAACTCCCTAAATACAAAGCGGCCTCTTTCAATGCCGATATTGGTAACCAACCCCGTCTCTATATGGGAGACAAGGATCCCGAATACATCTCCTGGAAATACCAGGCAGATATCTTTACAAAGGGATTTCCTGAAAAGTGGTATATGCTGGCGGCACCAGACAGCATTTGGGATAAGACCCGGGCCCCTGAAGGAAAGCACACGATCCTGGTCGAAGAGTTTGCTCCGCCCTTGCACCTCTTTTCTGAGAAACAATGGCTCAAAATGAAAAAAGAGGTGGAAGACTTGATGCTGAAACAGTGGCAGATTTATGCTCCCAATATGACCCGCGACAATGTGATCGATGCCTTCATTACGACCCCCTATGATACGGTTCTGCGAAACATAGACATGCTCGAAGGGGGATGGGTTGAGGGAGCCATGTTTGCCTCGCAGGCTGATCGATTCAGACCCATTCCAGATCTGTCTGGTTATCGGCTTCCCTTTCTCAAGAATATGTACGTTTGCTCCTCCAACATGCATTCCGGAGGGGGCATTGCCCGAGGTTCGAGCTATAACTGCTTCAAGGTCATCGCAGAAGATTTCAAATTGGAGAAAATTTGGGAGAAGAAAGGAAGAGCCTATTAAAGAGTGAATGCAAAATGATCAATGAGCAATGATCAAATAGTACCCAGAGAAAGGGAGACAGATGAGACTTAAAGACAAGGTAGCGATTGTGACAGGGGCTGCCAAGGGCCTGGGAAAGGTTTTTGCCATAGGGATGGCAAAAGAAGGAGCTAAGATCATGGCGGTCACCCGGAAGGATCTGGCTAACCTTGAGAAGACGGTGAAAGAGATCCAGTCCTTCGGCGGTGTTGCAAAAGCTCTCCAAGCGGATGTCGCCATTGAAAACGATGCCAAGAGAATTGCCGAGGAGACATTCAAATCTTTCGGCCGGATCGACATCTTGGTCAACTGTGCGGCTATCTACGATGGCTTGGTTCGAAAATCCTTTACAGAGATTGATCCA
>CAYMTD010000020.1:12596-15117 GCA_964393245.1 uncultured Syntrophaceae bacterium | reverse complement strand
CAATTGGAAACCTATATCTCGATGAATCCAGAATTCCAAAGAAGCCTCATCCCCTTGGCAGAGGACCTCCACGCGCCGGAACTCGTCCGTGAAATGATCCACGTTTCTCAATTGGCTCAGGTAGGCCCAATGGCTGCTGTGGCTGGAGCCATAGCCGAATGGGTTTCAAAAGATTTGCTCAAACTCTCAAAAGAGGTCATCACAGAAAATGGCGGAGATATTTATCTTTCCACTGCACGAGAACGAATCATCGGAATCTTCGCAGGCCGATCACCCCTCAGTCTAAGAATAGGGATCGTGGTAGGACCCGAACAATCCCCCCTTGGGGTCTGCACCTCATCCGGAACGGTGGGGCCCTCTCTCAGTTTTGGTAAGGCAGATGCGGTTTGCATCCTGTCTAAATCGGCAGCCCTGGCCGACGCAGCAGCAACGGCAGTCGGAAACATCGTTCGAGAGAAGAGGGATATCGAGGTTGGGCTCGAAAAGGGAAAAGAAATTGAAGGGGTTTTAGGAACACTCATCATCGTCGGAGACAAGATGGGTGTCTGGGGTAGTATCAAATTGACAGAACTTTAAGGGGATTCTATCAAATAATCGAAAAGGGAAGCTCTGAGTGCGAATGAGCCACGAAGAGCGACCTTTTTCAAAACCTTCAGACCAATGACCACGGTTGCGATTGCCACGCTTGGTTGTAAGGTAAACCAGTTCGAATCGGAGGCCCTCATGGCCTCCTTGGAACAGCAGGGATATGATCTCGTCTCTTTGGAAGAAGGGGCTGACATCGCGATCCTCAATACCTGCACGGTTACCCAACGAGCGGACTTCCAGTCGAGACAGATGGTGAGAAGGGCTTCCCGTTTCAATCCGAAGTCTCTGATCGTCGTTACTGGATGCTATCCCCAAGTCGATCCAGAGGCCATCGCCAAAATCGGAGAAGCAAATTATATTCTGGGAAATGTGGAAAAATACAGAATTCCTGAACTTCTCCCGCTCATGGAGAAAGGGAACCTTCCTCCCATCCAGGTGGGTGATATCCAGAAGGAGTCCTCTTTCTCAGACATCCCGCTCCGCACCTTCCATCGTCACACCCGGGCTTTGCTCAAGATCCAGGATGGTTGCGATGCCCGGTGCTCTTATTGTATCGTTCCCTATGCGAGGGGACGATCGAGAAGCCTGGACCCGGAAAGAGTCATTGAGCATATGAGGGTCCTAAAAATAAGGGGCTACCAAGAAGTGGTGCTTACCGGCATCCACCTCGGTTCCTACGGGCGTGATTTTTCTCCTCCCTTTCCCTTGGAACAACTTCTGAGACAACTTGAGGAGCAGGAAACCCCTTGCCGGATTCGACTCAGCTCCATCGAGCCGATGGACTTTTCAAAACAATTGATCCATTTTCTGTCAGGATCGAAGAAGGTCTGCCCCCATCTCCACATTCCGGTGCAGAGCGGGGAGGATGAGATTTTAAAAAGGATGAACAGAAATTATGATCGATCTTTTCTCTGCGATCTTATCCAGGAGCTCCATCACGCCATTCCCGGGCTCTCTATCGGGGCCGATGTGATCGTGGGATTTCCTGGAGAGACCGAAGAGAAATTCAGGCGGACCTATGAATGGGTCGAATCGCTGCCTTTCTCCTATCTCCACATCTTCCCCTTCTCAAAGAGAAAAGGAACTCCTGCCTTTCACTATCCACAGGTCGTGGCTCAAGCGGATATCACCCGAAGGGCAGAGGTGATGAGGGAACTGGGGAAACAGAAACGCCAGACTTTCTATTCCAGATTTCTTCACCATGAATTGAACGTGCTGGTGGAGGCGCGAAGGGAAAAGAGGACCGGAAGATGGAAAGGATTTTCAAAGAACTATATCCCTGTGCTGCTCACCCTTAGGGAAATCACCGGAGGCAGTTTCGATTGGATCAATCAGGAATGGACGGTGAAGGTCACGGGTTTCACCGAAACCGGACTGGTGGGGCAGGTGATGGAAAGAGCCAATGGATGAGGAGAGGTTTGCCTCATTGAAAGAACTGGAGAGCCGTCTGGGTTATCAATTCAAACGGATCGAATGGTTAGACCAAGCGCTCACCCATAAGTCGTATATTCATCAGACCAACACGCCGCTCAAAGAATCGAATGAGGTCTTGGAATTCCTGGGGGATGCCGTCCTCAACCTTGTCGTTAGTCACCTTCTCTTTAAGACCTTTCCCGAAGCCCATGAAGGGATTCTCTCCATGCGGAGAGCCCACCTCGTGAAGCGAAGTTCGCTCGCACATCTCTCCAAAGAAATTCGATTGGAAGGTCATCTCCTTCTTGGGAAAAGCGAACTCATTGATGGGGGGAGGAAGAAATCTTCCATCTTAGCCAATGCCTATGAGGCTCTGATTGGAGCGATCTACATGGATTCTGGATATGATCAGACCCTAAAGGTGCTCCAGCATCAGCTCGAACCTTATCTTCAAGCGGAAATCCCATCCTTTCTTTTTAATGACTACAAAAGCCTCCTTCAAGAACAGGCACAACGAACC
>CAYMTD010000020.1:0-12496 GCA_964393245.1 uncultured Syntrophaceae bacterium | reverse complement strand
ATCCTTTCTTTTTAATGACTACAAAAGCCTCCTTCAAGAACAGGCACAACGAACCCGGGGAGGGTCTCCCAAGTATCAAGTCTTACAGGAGGAGGGTCCGGACCATGATAAACGATTCCAGGCCTCCGTCTCTGTCGGGGGAGAGGTGAAGGGAATCGGATGGGGAAAGAGCAAGAAGGAGGCGGAACAGGAAGCCGCCAAAAATGCATTGGAAGGACTCAAAATGAATGGTTTAAGGTTTGAGGATTAAGGTTGGAAGCAAAATCATTTGCCTAGAACCTCTAACCTCTTACCTCAAACATACCTTAGAATTTTTTCATGAACCCATTGATTATTCCCATCTTCCTTCCCCATCTGGGTTGCCCTCAGCAATGCCTCTTCTGCAACCAGAGGGTGACAGCCGAAGAAATCCCTTCCCCACCTTTCGTTCAAAAGCTTATTGAGGAATCCATTAAAGTGCTCCCCCCCAACGGGAAGAGAGAGAGACAGATTGCCTTCTACGGGGGAAGCTTTACAGCGATATCTCAAGCGGATCAGGTTTGTTATTTGGAAGCGGTTCAACCCTTTCTCAAGTGCGGGCTGATCCATTCCATTCGCATCTCCACCCGACCCGATGGGCTGGATGAAGAGGCCCTCCTGTTGCTCAACGCCTACGGGGTCAAGACAATTGAGATCGGCGCCCAATCCATGATTGAGGAAGTCCTCACTCTCTCCAGAAGGGGTCACGGGCCGGAGGACACATGCTCTGCCACCCGCCGGCTAAGGCGATGGGGTTTTGAGGTAGGCATTCATTTGATGATGGGACTTCCAGGAGATACATACGACCGCTTTCTCCAAACCCTTGATCAGGTCGTTAACCTCAAACCCGATTTTGTCAGGATTCATCCGACGCTGGTCCTCCAGGGGTCTCCGCTTGAATTGCTCTGGAGAACGGGAAAGTATTCCGCTTTAACCCTGGGGGAAACTGTCCAATGGCTTAAGAGGGGGCTGTTAAAATTGGAGAGAGCGAACATCCGAGTGGCCCGCATTGGCCTTCAACCCACCCGGGAACTGGAAAGACACTTGCTCGCAGGGCCTTACCATTCTGCCCTTCATCAGCTGGTCGATTCGGAGATTTTTTTTGAAATGGCAAAACAACTCTTTCAAATCGATTCAAAAGGGCCTGACGTTCTCTTCTTCTGTCATCCCAAAGAGGTTTCGAATCTCAGGGGACAGAGAAATGAAAATATTCTAAAGTTAAAGGACCACTTTCGGTTGGAACACGTTTTTATTCAAGGGACGGAGGAAGTACCAAGAGGATCGCTTTCTCTTTACACAGCCAGTGGACATGCTTCGATTAAAAGAAAGGATCTCATCTGTTAAAAATGAAAAATCATTCTAAGGTTTTCACTTTAGGCGTGGTATATTTGATCGTTCTCATGAATTTTCTCCTTGCGTGCGCATCCAAGCACCCTGTGTCTGTGGAAAGGCCCCTCCTCCCTACGGAGCAAAAAATAGCCAAGAGGGAGATACCCAGAGGCGTTCAATATGGGATTGCCTCCTGGTACGGGAAAGATTTCCATGGGAAACCGACTTCGAGCGGCGAAATTTACGACATGTACCAACTCACTTGCGCTCACAATACGCTTCCTCTGGGCACCATGGTGATGGTCACTCATATGGAGAATGGCAAATCGGTGGAGTTGAAAGTGAACGACCGTGGTCCTTTTGTTAAAGATCGGATCATCGATATTTCCTATGCCGCTGCTCAGATCATCGGGATGTACGAAAAGGGAACCGCCTATGTGAAAGTGGAACCCATCAGCCCTGTCGTTGAAACGCCTGAACGGTTCACCCTTCAGGTGGGTTCCTTTGTGGAGGAGAGCAATGCCCAAAGGTTAGCAGAACAGTTACGAAAAAACTTTGAGCACGTCCATGTCACCCCGATGGAGACCCCCACCCAGAAATATCATCGGGTCAGGGTCGGACAGTTCGAAACCAGGGAAGAAGCCTTAGGCACCGCAGAGAAACTCTCTCAAATGGGTTTCAAGGTACTTGTGACGAGCCGATAATTCATTTTGGATTTTGGATTGCAGATTTCAGATTGGAACTGTCCTTATTCTTTCTGGCAAAATATTGTTGTGGGTGAAGTTTTCCTCTATAATATTGAAACTTGAAACAACCCTCTTGCACGAAAGGAAATCACCTCTGAGAATCAGAACGCTCCTCTTCATCTCCCCCATCCTTTTTCTCATTCTCTTGGGAATCAACATCGTCTTTGTCGGCTCTCGACCTCCCCAGAAGGTGAACCAGTTGGTCATCAGTTCGATCGGGGACGCCTCCTATCTGAATCCCGTCCTGGCTCAGGATTCAGCCTCGAGCGAGATCAATGGCTTCGTCTTTAACGGTCTGATTAAATATGACCGGGACCTCCAGAACTTCGTGGGCGAGCTGGCGGAGTCCTGGAAAGTCAAGGAAGGGCCGGAACCGGAAATTACCTTCTTCCTGCGAAAGGATGTGCGCTGGCATGACGGAAAAGAATTCACGGCTCGTGATGTGAAGTTTACTTATGACAAGATCATGGATGAGAAGACCAATACCGTTCGCCGGAGCAGTTATGAGCTGGTGAAGAAGGCGGAGGTGCTTGACCCCCATACCTTCCGGGTGACCTACCGGCAGCCTTTCTCCCCGGGTCTGGAAACCTGGGGAATCGGAATCATTCCCAAGCACCTTTTGGAAAATGAAGACATCAATACCACGGCCTTCAACCGAAGGCCCGTTGGAACGGGAGCATTCCGATTTGTGGAGTGGGTCACGGATGAAAAGATTGTCGTCGAGGCCAACCCTCATTATTTCGAGGGAAGACCTCACTTGGATCGGATCATCTACCGCATCATCCCCGAGACCTCTTTGAGCGAGATGGAAATCCTGACCCGGGGAATCGACTATTCAGGCATCTACCCCCATCAGTATGGTCGGATGAGCCAGATCCCGTTTCTGAAAGCGTACTCCCAGCCGAGCCTCGGATATACCTACATCGGATACAACCAGAAACACGCCCTCTTCCAGGACAAGAAGGTCCGACAGGCCCTCACCCATGCGATCAACCGGGAGGAGATCGTTCAGTATGTCCTCTATGGTCTGGGAGCCGTTGCAAGCGGGCCCTTTCCCAACCATCTCTGGTATTCGAACCCGAATGTGAAGCCTCTTCCTTACGATCCTCAAAAAGCCCGGCAACTTCTAACGGAGGCCGGATGGAAAGATACGAATGGGGATGGAATCTTAGACCGTGATGGGAAGCCCTTTCGTTTTACACTCATTACGAACAGCGGGAATGAGACCCGGAGGGACGTGGGCGTCCTGGTTCAAAGGCAACTGCGCGAACTCGGGATCGACGTGACCTTCGAACTCTATGAATGGAGTGTCTTTCTCAGCAACTTTATCAATGTGAAACATTTTGATGCCTGCATCCTGGGCTGGGGTCTCTCGGTGGACCCGGACGCCTATGAGATCTGGCACTCCAGTCAGATCGAGAAAGGGTTTAACTTCGTTTCTTACCGCAATCCGGAAATCGATCGGCTCTGGGAACAGGGACGAAAGGAGTATGACGTTGAGCGGAGGAAACGGATCTACTGGCGGATCCATGAATTGATGGCCGAAGATCAACCCTATACCTTTCTCTATGTCCCCCTTGGCATCTCTGCTCTGCAAAGAAAATTTTTCCTGGCTGAGAGAGATGGAGCGGGAAGAGAAACTCTTCGTGAAATAAAAATGGAAAAGGCCGGCTTGATGTATGATCTCATCAAGTGGTATGTTCCTCGGGAGATCGTTTTGCAACGATAGGAGTATGGCTCGCTACCTTCTCAAACGCATGCTCTATATGTTTATCACCCTGATTGGGATCAGCATCATCTCCTGGGTGATCATCACCCAGGCACCCGGGAGCCCGGTGGCCCTCACGCTGGACCCAAAGGTGTCTCCGAAGATCATCGAGCAGATGAAGAAGAATTATGACCTGGATAAACCGCTCTATCAGCAATACTTCTTATGGATCGAGCGCCTGTTTAGAGGAAAACTATACTCCTTTAAGGATGGAAAGCCGGTTCTGAAGAAGATCGGGGAAAGGATCTGGAATACGCTGCTTCTTAATTTCGTGGCCACCCTGATCATCTTTTCTTTGGCGATCCCCCTTGGCGTCTTTTCGGCCAGGCGTCAGTACAGCTTCTTGGATCATCTCGGGACGTTTGGAGCCTATCTCGGCATCTCCATCCCTGGGTTCTGGCTCGCCTATCTGCTCATCCTGGGGACGGTGAAGCTCTTCGGTTATCCGGTCCTTGGCATGCGATCCTTCGTCACCGAGGACTTCGCGACGACCGAGATTATTCTGGATCGGTTATGGCATCTCATGCTTCCATCGATCGTGATGGCAATCGGTGGCATCGCAGCCCTTTCCCGGTACACGCGCTCAAGCATGCTGGAGGTGATTCGCCAGGACTACATCCGCACCGCCAAGGCGAAGGGCATCCCTGAGGAAATGGTCTATTATAAGCATGGGCTTCGGAATGCCCTTCTCCCGATCATTACCATCTTTGGATTCCTCATTCCGAGCCTGATCGGTGGCTCCATTATCATCGAGACCGTTTTCGCCTGGCCTGGGATTGGAAGGCTGGCTTATCAGGCCGTGCTCGCAAGGGACTACCCTGTGGTCATGACGCTTCTTACGATTTCAGCGGTGCTCACACTGATTGGAAATTTCATCGCCGACATCCTTTATGCAGTGGCGGACCCAAGAATTAGGTATGGATAAAAAAGATAGAAATTCGAAACACTAAATCCGAAATAGGTCTAATGGTTATCAGAACATCAGGCTATCAGGAAAGCGGGTATCAGGATATCAGGGCATCAGGTTTAGAAATTCTTTCGTTTTTACTTTTCCTGATATCCTGGTTCTCTGATGTCCTACATCCTGATTTCCTGGTGCCCTGATTCCCTATATGTCTCAACGATGGAACCTCCAAAGAAAACTTTTTGGCGATATTTTAAGAAAAACAAATTAGCGGTCGGAGGCTTGGCCGTCATCGCGATCACTTTCTTGACTGCGGGTTTTGCGCCTTTGATGGCCCCTCACGACCCTGGGAAGACGGACGTCTCCCTCAAATTACAACCCCCCTCCGTTGACCATCTCTTGGGAACCGATCAGTTGGGGAGAGATGTCTTCAGCCGGATGCTTTACGGTTCCCGGATCTCCCTCTCTGTGGGATTCGTCGCCGTTGCCATTTCCATCCTGATCGGCATCCTCGTGGGCGCCTTGGCAGGATACTACGGCGGGTGGGTGGACTCCCTTCTCATGCGTTTCGTCGATATCATGATCTGCTTCCCATCCTTCTTCCTCATTCTGACGGTCGTCGCTCTACTCGGCCCGAGCCTCTTGAAGGTCATGTTTGTCATTGGCATCACCTCCTGGATGGGAACCTCCAGGTTCGTCCGGGCAGAATTTCTCTCTTTGAGAGAGAGGGATTTCGTTCAGGCAGCCCGGGCGCTTGGCGTGAGAGATTTCCGGATCATCTTCCGTCACATTCTTCCGAATGCCCTGGCACCTGTTTTCGTTACCGCAACCCTCGATGTGGCGACAGCCATTCTGGTGGAGGCGGGTCTGAGCTTCCTCGGGTTTGGGGCGCAGCCCCCTGCCCCCAGTTGGGGGAACATCCTCACCGAAGGGAGGACTTACATCTTCGATGCCTGGTGGTTAACCATTTTCCCCGGGCTTGCTATTCTGATCACCGTTCTCTGCTTTAATCTGTTAGGAGAGGGGTTGAGGGATGCTCTTGATCCGAGACTTCGAGGGAGGAGGTAAGAGGTGCCCATGAATCAACCTTTGTTGGAGGTCCGGTCTCTTTCCACCCACTTTTTCACGGAAGAAGGCGTGGTTAGAGCTGTCGAAAATGTCAGTTTCGAAATTTATCCGGGAGAAATCCTCAGCCTTGTGGGTGAATCCGGGTGTGGAAAGAGCGTCACCGGCCTCTCCATCCTGAAACTTATCCCCACTCCACCCGGGCGGATCATCAGCGGTGAAATCCTCTTCGATGGAAAGAACCTGACGCAATTGGAAGAAAAGCAGATGGAACGGGTGAGAGGGAACGACATCTCCATGATCTTCCAGGAGCCAATGACCTCCCTCAATCCGGTCTTCACAATAGGAGATCAGATCATGGAGGCCATCACACTGCATCAGGGCGTCGGCAGGACAGAAGCCAGAAAGAGGACGATGGAGATGCTCGATCGGGTCCAGATCCCGTCTCCTGAGACAAGGATTGATGCCTATCCTCATCAACTGAGCGGAGGCATGAGACAAAGGGCAATGATTGCGATGGCCCTTTCCTGTCAGCCAAAGCTCCTGATTGCTGACGAACCGACGACGGCTCTCGATGTCACCATTCAGGCGCAGATCCTCCGCCTCCTTAAAGAAATCCAGAGGGAGATGGGAATGGCGGTGATGTTGATTACCCATGACCTCGGAGTGGTCTCAGAAATTGCCGACCGGGTAGCCGTGATGTATGCGGGAAGGATCTTCGAATACGGTCCCATTGAAGTGATCTTTAGGGAGATGCGCAATCCCTATACCAAGGGGCTCATGAATTCGATCCCTTCTCTGACGGAAAGAAAAAGGAGGCTCGATGCCATTCCGGGTCAGGTCCCGAACTCGATGGATTTGCCCGTAGGTTGCAAGTTCCATCCGAGGTGTTATCTGACGATCGATGATTGTAAGAAGGAGGAACCCCCTCTCTTTCAAACTAATGGAGATCACTTCAGCCGTTGCATCCGATGGAAAGAATGCTGTTGAAGTTCAGAGTTCGGAGTGTAAGAAACAGTACTCTGAACACGGGACCAGTGACTCCAAGCGACTGATTTTGAAACGCAGGAGAGTAACTACAAAAATGACTCAGAATGAATATCTCATCGAAGTTCGGGACCTGAGGAAATATTTCTACAGGGAAAAGCTCTTTTCCTCAGACAAGGAACCGATCCGAGCCGTGGACGGCATCTCTTTCTCCATTCGCAAAGGGGAAACACTCGGATTGGTCGGAGAGAGCGGTTGCGGCAAGACGACGGTTGGAAAATCCATCTTGAGATTGATCGAACCGACTTCCGGCCAGGTCTTCTTCCATGGCCAGGATATCGTCCGTCTCAATCGGGAGTCCATGCGGAAGATAAGACCCCACATGCAGTTCATCTTTCAGGACCCCTACGAATCCCTCAATCCAAGGATGAAAGTGGGGGAGATTGTGGGCGAGGGCCTTGAGGTTCACCATATCGCCACCGGCAGGGAGAAGCTCAGCAGGGTCGCTGAACTTCTGGAAATGGTGGGGCTTCATCCTCAGGATGCCCTCCGTTATCCTCATGAGTTCAGCGGCGGACAGCGACAGCGGATCGGTATCGCCAGGACCATCTCGCTCAACCCGGAATTGATCGTTGCCGACGAACCCGTTTCAGCCCTGGACGTCTCGATTCAGGCACAGATCCTTAACCTCCTGATGGATCTTCGAGATCAATTAGGTCTCACCTATCTCTTCATCTCCCACGACCTCCGAATCGTCAAACACATTAGTGATCGAATTGCAGTGATGTATATGGGGAAGATCGTGGAGGTGGCTCTCGGAGAGGATCTTTTTCGCCGCCCCCTTCATCCCTATACGCGGCTCTTGCTCAACGCTATTCCAAAACTCGATCCCGCTCAGAGAAAGGAAGAGGCTCCTGCCAGGGAAGAACCCCGGATTCTTCCCTTAGAGAGAGGATGTCTCTTTCGTCCGAGATGCCCCCATTCCAAAGAGAAGTGCAAGTCCGAAGCGCCTCTTCTCCTCGATGAGGGAGACAACCACTTCGTTGCCTGCCACTTTATCTCCTGAGACATGGTCGTTCCAATTATCATTTGATTTTTATAAAAAAAGTATATTATTATTTGTTGTTTCGATAGTAAGAGCATTCTCCTCCTTTTAGGAGGTCTGAATTTTCTTGAGGGAGCCTTTAGATGGATCAAGAGAAACTTCTCTATTTCAAAGGACTGCTCGAAGGAAGGCTTCATGATCTTGTGGAAGAAGCAGGAAAGGCATGCACGGACATGCGAAATGAGAACGAGGGGGATTTCCCCGACCCGACGGATCGAGCCTCCCTGGAGTCGGATCGTAATTTCCTTCTGAGGATCAAAGACCGAGAAAGAAAACTGATTCAGAAGGTGAAGGAGGCCCTAGATCGAATTGACAACGGGACCTTTGGCATCTGCGAATCTTGTGGAAGGCCCATCTCGGAAAAGAGGCTGATGGCCAGACCCGTCACCACTTTGTGCATCGAATGCAAGACCGAAAGAGAGGATCAAGAACGGGTCGAGCGACAGAGGGGGACGCGGTCCAAAAGCAGCTTTCCCTCCTAAGTTCTACCAGAGAGAAGACTCTTCATGCCCGAACTGAGAAAAGATCCGATACACGGAAGATGGGTGATCATTTCAACCGAGAGGAGCCGAAGACCCTCGGATTTCATGCCCGAAGAGCGGAAACCCGTTGGCGGCTTTTGTCCCCTTTGTGAAGGGAACGAAGATCGGACGCCACCGGAGGTCCTTGCCTACCGGGAGAACGGGACGCCGCCAAACTCCCCCGGATGGACACTTCGTGTTGTTCCCAATAAGTTTCCGGCTCTCCGAATAGAAGGAGACTTAAACCGCGAAGGCGAGGGAATCTATGACAAGATGAACGGAATCGGAGCTCACGAGGTGGTCATCGAAACACCCCGCCACAACGAAACCCTGGCCACTATGCCTCTCAAGGGTGTTGTCCGTGTTTTGGCGGCCTATCGAGATCGTATTGCGGACCTCAAAAGGGATCAACGCCTTCGCTATGTTCTCGTCTTTAAGAATCACGGGTTGGCCGCAGGAGCTTCTCTGGAACATTCCCACTCACAGCTCATCGCCCTCCCGATCATCCCAAGGCGAGTGGCTGAAGAGATTGACGGGTCAAAAAATTATTTCAATTATAAAGACCGGTGTGTCTTCTGTGATATCATCCGACAGGAGATTCATCAGAAGAGGCGTCTCATCTTCGAAAATAATGCTTTTATCTCGGTGGCTCCTTTCGCCTCTCGATTTCCCTTTGAAACATGGATTCTCCCCAAAACCCATGGCTCCAGTTATGAGTACATAAATTCTTCATTCTTTGAAGAGGCTGCCCAGATCCTTTCCGAGACCCTCAGGAGGATGAATCGAGTTCTAAACGAACCGCCTTATAACTACGTCATCCATACCTCGTCTTTTTCGGGATTAGAGTCGGAGTATTACCATTGGCATTTCGAGATCATGCCTAAGCTCACGCGGGTGGCTGGGTTTGAATGGGGGACGGGATTTTATATCAACCCGACCCCTCCCGAAGAGGCGGCAGAGTATTTGAGAGAGGTAAAGTAGTTGTCCATGTCTGACTATCCCGATCCCTTTGAACTTCTGAAAAAGATCATTCACCTCTCTACCCTCTCCCTTCCCATCAAGGATAAATTGGACCAGATGCTCCAAGCGATCCGTCAAGCTTTTGGGGCGAATCAAACCCTTCTCCTCAGGCGAGAACAGATCGTCGAAAATGGATTTCTCTGGCGGCTGGCCTTAGAAAGGAAACCTTTTTGGATTGAAGATGGATCCTCCCTCCCGAAGGAAATGGTCCATCCTAAAGAAATGGAGCTTCTCCGCCCACCCTTTGCCTGTCTTCCCCTTTATGAAAAGGAGACCTTTCAGGGAACCCTCTATATCGGTTTCCCCGAGAACCGAAAGCTGTCCCCCCAAGAAATGGATCTTCTTCTCCTTGTCACAAAGGAAATGGGGGAAGCCATTCAGCTTTCTCATCTCCAACAAAAAGTGCAGCAGACCTCCTCCGAGTTGATGGCGCTTCACGAGATGGGAAAGGTGGCCACCTCCACCTTGAAATTAGAAGAACTCCTCGAATCGATCGTCAAGACCGGTCTGAAAATCCTGCGGGCCAAAGGGGGGGTCTTGAGGGTGAGAGACAAGACGACGAAGGAGTTAAAGGTTCAGTGGAGTTTCGGGGGTTACGAGCACCATCTCCTCGATGAGAAGATCGCGAAAAGGGTTCTTATGACCGAGACCCCTTTTCTCCTTAATCACTCTGGCAAGGACAATCCCATCCTCTCCATCCTCTGCGTTCCCCTCCGTTCCCAAGAGGGCATTCTCGGAACCCTGGCCTTCTATGATAAGGAGACGGATCCTTCCAAGTTCGATGAGAGGGATTTCCAATTGTTGCTCACCATGGCAAACCAGGTGTCCTTTGCCATCGAGAATGCGCTGACCCATTATGAAACCTCTCAGCTGGCCTGGGAGAATGAGAAAAGGGTGAGAGAGCTGACCATTCTCTGGGAACTCAGCAAGGCCCTTCTCACCACGGTCAATTTCGAGCATATTGTTCAGATGACGCTAACGGCCATCACGATCGGCGGAGGCTTAGGTTTTAATCGAGCCATGCTCTTCATGGTTAACGAAAAGAGCCAATCTCTTGAGGGAACCCTGGCGGTTGGACCCGATAATGCTGAAGAGGCAGGAAGGATCTGGACGGCCCTTTCCGAAGAAAAAGGGACGCTTTCGGACTTGATTGGGCAGCTCCACCCTTCTGGAGACAAAAATTCCGTTTTGAACACCCTCGTCAAGCAGATCCAGATCCCACTTGATCTAATAGACTGTATTCTGTCAAAAACAGTTCATGAGGGAAGGCCATTTAACATTCGATTTCCTCGATTGGAGGAGTTCTGGATTCAGACTCCCTGCGAAAGGGGGTGCGCTTTGGGTTCGGAGGTCGGATGCCATGTCGGAAGGCATCTCAGCCGCGATCCCCGGCTTTACTCCTTTGCCACGGTCCCCCTATGGGGCAAGGGGAAGGTAATCGGGGTCATCCTGGTGGATAACCTTTATAACCAAAACCCGATTACAGATGAAGATATTCAAATTCTAACCATGTTCTCCAGCCAAGCAGGATTGGCCATTGAGAACGCCATCCTCTACCGGAATTTGGAGGAAGTTCATCAGAGGCTGAAAGAAACCCAGACTTTCTTGGTCCATCAGGAAAAGATGGCTGCTTTGGGAGAACTCTCCTCCACCATCGCCCACGAAATCAGGAACCCCCTCGTCTCCATCGGGGGATTTGCACGCCGTCTCTATCGAGCCATCCCGGATGAGGCCCCGGAAAAACGATATACACAAACGATCATCATTGAGGTTTCCAGACTGGAAAAAATTCTCAGTGACCTTCTTGACTATACCCGGAAGGAGCCCTTGAGCTTTGCAGAGGTGGATCTCCGGGAGATTCTCGAAGAAAGCTTCTCGCAGGTCTCGGAGAAACTCAATGGCGGAGCGATTGAACTAAGCAAGGAATACTCAGAAGGGATCCCTAAGGTCATGGGAGATCAGCGACAGCTCATACAGGCCTTCTCCAATCTCTTCAGCAATGCGTATGAAGCGATGAAGGGGAAAGGAACGCTCTCCCTCCGTGTCTTTCCTGTTGCGAAGAACGCTTCCGCTTTTGTCCGGATCGAAGTGGAGGATACGGGAAGCGGGATCGATCCTGAAAATCTTCACAATATCTTCAACCCCTTCTACTCTACAAAAGAATCCGGGCTGGGGCTGGGCCTGCCCCTCGTCTACAAGATCATCGCTTCCCATCGGGGACAGATCGAAGTGGACAATCGGCCTGGAGAGGGAGTGACGTTCATCATCACCTTCCCGGCAGGACGGGAAAAGGAGAAATAGGCTTGGAGAGTCTCTACGCACGCCTCCCCACCGGGAGACAGCTGGGGGATTCATAAAAAATGAGGTGAATTCATGAAGAAGATTCTGGTCGTGGATGATGAAGAGAGCATCCGGTTTCTCTACAGGGAGGAACTGGAAGAGGAGGGGTTTTTAGTGGAGGTGGCCAAGAACGGTGAGGAAGCCCTGGAGAAGGTCTCGATCTTCAAACCCGACCTCATCACCCTCGACATCAAGATGCCAGGCATGGACGGGATTGAGACCCTGAAGCGGATTCGGGATTTGGATCGAAAACTTCCAATCATCATGTGTTCTGCTTATGGGGAGTACAAACAGGACTTGACCACATGGGCTTCCGATGCTTACATTGTTAAGTGCGCGGACTTAACCGAATTGAAAACAACCATCCGCAGGCTTCTGGGGCTCTTATGAAGATAAGGAAAGCGGTCCTTCCGGCTGCAGGCTTTGGAACACGATTTCTCCCTGCCACCAAGGTGGTCCCCAAGGAGTTGTTACCCATTGTCGACAAGCCCACCATCCAGTACATCATGGAGGAAGTGGTGGCAGCAGGCATCGAAGAGGTCGTTCTCATCACAGGAAGGGAGAAAGGTTCGATTGAGGATCATTTCGATACTTCCGTGGAACTCGAGAATCACCTCAAAAAGAAGGGAAGGAAAGACCTCCTGAAGATGGTTCAGGACATCTCGGAGATGGTGACGCTTGTCTCCGTCAGAC
>CAYMTD010000019.1:0-15838 GCA_964393245.1 uncultured Syntrophaceae bacterium | reverse complement strand
CGGGATCCATTGGCACGTCGAAAGTGGTAGCGGTCCGAGTGGCCTTGACGGCCCGACCTGTCCAGATCAATCCGGATATTCAAAAGATATCCCCAAGGACCTTGGTCTCGAACGTCACGCTAAGGAATTTGTGCTTAATGAGGTAAGTATCCTTTTTGTTCAAACAGGCGTTTACAAGAATCTCAAAGGAGAGTCTTTATGTCAAGAAAAATGATTCCCCGTCTTAAAGATCAATCAGGTGTTGCCCTGGTATTAGCGCTGATCATGATCGTGATTCTAACTTTAATCGGTTTGGCTTCCACTTATACCTCGACTTTTGAGATGAAACTATCGGGAAACAAGAGGGGAACCACCGATGCTTTCTATGCAGCGGATAGTGGCATCCAGGTAGTGGTAGCCAATGTGGAAAATTTCAACTTACCTGGGAAGTATGTCGATGAGAAATACGACCCCTTTACCGATCCGAATAATCCTAACCCAACCAACGCAATAGTAACCATTACCCATGACATCACTCAATCTGGGTCACCAAGGGGAGCACAGATGAGCGCCACCGCCTTTGGGTTCGAACATTTTTGGATCGAATCAAAAGCGAGCGATCAGTTGGAACTGATTCCAATAAGATCTACCTGCACCATAGAAGAAAAGATTGTGAGATTGGTGCCAACGCTTCAGGGAGGTTATTAGAACCATGAAGTCGAAGAAAATCAAATTTTTGTTACTCATTCCCTTATCTCTTCTTCTCGCGGTGGCTTCCTCCGCTAATGATACCGACCTCTACATGGCAAGCGGACAAGGGGTAGAGGCTAATGTCCTAATCATGTTCGATAATTCAGGGAGTATGAATGAGGAGATACAGGCCTTTTTTTACGATCCATCCATCACCTATGATCCATTGGTAGTTCCTCAGGCGAATCGCGATACAGTCTATTATCGCGTTTACGGAGGTGGTTGGAATCTGTTTGCAAATTCGATTTCTGACGTGGCCTGTTCCGCTGCCCGGACAGCTCTCACCAATAAGGGCCACTATGAAGGGTATACAAATTCCGCCTGTTCTTCGAGAAACCGAACCCTTCGCACCGGAAATTATAGAAATTATTTGGCCTCGATCGGAGGGAGTGAATATCTTCCCAAATTAACGATTGCCAAACGGGTCATAGAGGATTTCTTGAACACGATCTACGGGGTGAGGATAGGGATGATGGTTTTCAACTACTCGGAGGGAGGCCGCATCCATAGTACGATCAAAACCCTGAATGACACCAACCGAAATCAATTGATCAATGATGTAAGAAATATAACGGCTGACACCTGGACGCCATTAGCAGAGACACTTTATGAAGCAGGGCTTTATTTTAAAGGAGGGGCAAGCCATTTCAATTCAGGGGTGGTCTACACAAGTCCGATTCAATACTATTGTCAGAGGAACTATGTGATCATCATTACCGATGGAATGTCCACCCAGGACCGTAATTCCATTCTCCCTTCAGCCATAGGTGATAGGGATGGCGACCAGAGAGAACCCATTGGTGCACCGAACGATCCGAATTATCCATACAATGGCTCTGACTATCTGGATGATGTTGCGAAGTACCTTTATGATACAGATCTACGGTCTGACTTGACAAATCAGCAGAATATCATCACCTACACCATCGGTTTCACAGAGGATAATGATCTCCTGGAGAGAACAGCTATTCATGGTCACGGGAGATATTTCTACTCCAACAACGCCCAGCAGCTCGCGGATGCCTTTCAAGATATTGTCAATGAGATTTTAGAAAAATCTTCTTCATTCGTGGCACCCCTCGTTCCGGTCAGCCGAATGGAGAGAACCTCTGCTGGAGATAAGATCTATTTGGCCCTTTTTCAGCCCAAAAATGATGGGATGTGGAGCGGGAACATCAAGAAATTTGGAGTCGCTCAGGAGTGTAATCCGCTGTCGGGGATTTCCCTCGGTGATATTATCGATGCCAATGGTGTGGCAGCCTTAAACCAAGACGGTGAGATTCTTCCGACAGCTAAATCTTTTTGGACGACGATTAACATGGATGGGGGTGACGTTGAGAAGGGAGGGGTAGGCGAAGTTCTGTGGAATCGGACTTCCACTCGAAATATTTACACTTACTTGGGCGCCAATGCTGAACTCATACATGCATCGAATATCTTCAACACTACCAATATCACACCCACCATGTTAGGTCTGGCATCGGGCGACAATACAGGGAGAGATAAATTGATTCAATTTGTCTATGGCTATGATGCCTATGACGACAATAGTAATGCTGATACCACAGAAAAAAGAGACTGGATTTTAGGTTCATTTCTTCACTCCAGGCCTTTGCTCATTCATTATGCAACACGATCGGTCATCTTCGCTGGTGCAAATGACGGGATGCTCCATGCATTTGATGATTCCGATGGAAGTGAGCTCTGGGCTTTTATCCCACCGAATCTTTTGAACAAACTCCAAGCCTTGCACGGGGATGTTGTTGAATCGTTTGTAGATGGTTCACCCAAAGCTTTTATCTCTTATGATTCAAGTGGGCAGATTAACAAAGCCATTCTTATGTTTGGTCAGAGAAGGGGAGGCAATCATTACTACGCCCTTGATATTACGGATCCTCTCATTCCGAAGTATCTATGGAAGATCAGCCCGGATATACCCGAGTATGCTGAATTGGGGCAGACCTGGGCGTCCCCGATGATTGGGAAAATCGCCTATTTCTCGGGAGAGAAATGGGTAGCTTTTGTCGGGGGTGGATATGATGAAAATCAGGACAATGATCCGGTTGTCACCTCCGACACCAAAGGTAGGGCAATCTATGTGGTGGATGTGTTGGATGGCTCTTTGGTGTGGCGATATTCCCGTGCAGAGAATGCTGAGATGATCTATTCCATACCCAGCGACATCCAAAGAGTCGACACGAATGGAGATGGGAAAATCGACCGGCTCTACGTTGGGGATATAGGTGGTCGGATTTGGCGCTTCGATATCAGCGATCCCGACCCTTCGGCATGGACAGCGAAGATCATTTTTAATTCCAACCCAGGAGGCGAAAAAAGAAAGATCTTCTATCCCCCAGATGTAACGCTTGAAAAAGACAGCGGAGATTATGAAATGTTATTCTTCGGGACAGGAGACAGGGAACATCCCAAGGAATCTACGAACATCAACAGGCTCTACGCAGTTAAAGACAAGAATCCCTCGACCCCTTTAACGGAAAACAACCTGGTCGATGTGACTCAGGATCTATTACAGGATGCCAGCACCTCACAAGCTGATAAAGCTGCCATTCTAAACGCTCTGAGCACTAAGGACGGGTGGTTTATCAAGCTGGATCAAAATACAGGAGAAAAGTGCCTCTCCAGTCCTGTGGTTTATTACGGAGTGGTCTATTACACTTCGTTTGCCCCCACCTTTGGAACTGAAGGTGACCCCTGCTTTGTTGGAGAAGGGACAGCAAGGCTCTACGCCCTCAGATACAAGTCAGGAAATGCTGTCTTTAATCTGGATGGTTCATTAGACGGAGCCATTTCGCGAAGCGATCGCGCTGCGATCATTGGAACTGGCATTCCGTCGGGGGTGATCATCACTTTCGTTCAGGGTAGAGCAGTGGCCTATGCAGGCGTAGGTGGACCGGGGGGCCCCCGCATTCCTAAACCGATACTTCCAAAGGACAAAAGTATTGTTCCTGTCACTTGGAGGATCGTATTCTGAGAGGAGGTACAACGTGATAGAGAAATCTTACTACCGTGGGGTCGTTCTCGTTATTTCCTTGGTTCTATTTATTTATTCTTTGACTTTTGCTTCGGATGCAAGTATAGTAAGAATCCAAGGGCGAGTGATGGAAGTGGATTTCAAGAAGAACATGATGATTGTCAATGAGAGGATGTTTTTCTGGAACGCGAATACAATTTTTTATAATGAGAAGGGATCTTCCATTACTGCGGATCGGTTGAGAACGAAGGGCTGGGTCTATATTGAAGCCTCAAGACAGGGTCTCAATAAGAAAGTGGTCGCAGAAAGAATATTTCTTCTCCCAAAGTACATTGATGAAAAAGAGAAACATCTCTATCCTTTCATTCAATAAGGCAGAGCCCAACGGCTTATGGTTACTGATTAAGGCCATAACCATCTTTCTTGTTCTCTCTTCTGCTGGGTTTCTCTTATCCTGTGAGCGGCAGAAGGCAGTTGAACCTCTCCCCAAGAAAAAGACCAATTCACCTCCAATCATTACCTCCGTTATCATTTTACCGGAGAGACCGAACCGAGAAAATGACCTGAGTTTTGTCATCCAGAGCCAGGACATGGATGGGGACTTGGTGAATTACCGTTATCAATGGATCAAGAACGATGTTGAGATGCCAGGAGAGAGCAGTAATGTGTTAAAGGCCGGGAGCTTTAGAAAGGGGGATATGCTTCAGGTGAGAGTCATTCCCTCGGATGGGAAGGTTGACGGGAAAGCCTTTCTCTCCAATCCGGTGAAGATCCTGAATGCAGCCCCTGTTGTCAGAGAGGTCTGGATTGAACCCCAGATGCCGACCATCCAAAATGATTTGAAAGTTCACGAGAAGAGTGCGGACCCAGATGACGATTCCATCTTTTTTTCTTATCAGTGGGAGAAAAACGGAGCTCCCATGATGGATGAGAGGAGGGATACTCTGGAGCGAGCTCGATTTAAGAAAGGAGATTCGATTTCTGTCACCGTTATTCCGGATGACCGGGAGATCATGGGGGCACCAAAAAAGTCGGAGCCCGTGAAGGTCTTGAACAGCGCACCCGTCATCGTATCTTCCCCCCCAACCTTCATTGAAGGGACAAAATACATCTATCAAGTCAAGGCCAATGATCCGGATAAAGATCCCGTGACATTCGCATTGAAATCCGGTCCAAAGGCCATGGGGATCGATCCCAAGTCAGGTCTGCTCCAGTGGCAGATTCGTCAAGAAGATAAAGGGACCCATTCCATTGAAATCGAGGTTTCAGATAACGAAGGACTCAAGAGCTACCAGCAGTATACATTGGCGATTGAGGTACGGTGACTTGATCACCTGCTTCTCCTAAGACTAATTCGAGCGGGCAGACCCCGAAATCCTCTCTCCAATTTCGTATTTCAGCAGTTCTTACCAGACCACTTCTTGGACTTTTTAATATTTTCATAATTGGAGCAACAAATTTGGGCGAAAATGCACTTATTTTCTTAGCCAAGAAGAGAAAATCTTATTAAATGTTGATAGGTTATTAAACCTCAACCTGGGTGGCATAACAATTGCTATTTAAATTCTTTTTGAAGAAGATTCAAAATCGGGCAGGTACTTTACGAAGTCATTAGCTTTGAAACCTGTAAAATAGTGTCAATTGGTGTAAACGGGAGTTTTGTTTTAAGGAAAAATATATTGACAAAAATCTGTGATTTTATCAGAATAAGGAGGTAGCAAAATGAAGATGAACAAAAGAGGGGTTACCTTAATTGAACTGGTCGTTGTTATCGCCATCATTGCTATTGGAGCTTTGCTCCTCGTCCCTAACATGGGGCCCTGGATCCAGAACTACCGGTTGAGAACTGCGGGGCGAGATATCGTTTCGACCCTGAGGACGGCCCAAATGAAGGCTGTTTCGACCAACACGGATTATCAGGTTTTCATCGCAGGCGCGAGTTATGTCCTCCAGTACAATTCAGGCGGCTGGGTGGCCGAAGGAGAAACGAAAACCCTTCCAGCGGGGATAAATATTACCAACAATACATTTCCAGCATCGGGTACGACTCCGGCTGGTAGCGCCTTGTTCAGACCAAATTCATCGTCCAACGGCGGGACCCTTGTTTTGCAGAACCCGAGAGGCACCACGAGAACGATTACGGTCTTGCCGTCAACGGGCAGAATCACTATTCAATGAACCGATCAATCATTTCTGGCAAAAAAGGGTTTTCTCTGATCGAGGTATTGATCGGTCTTATCTTTCTCGCCATTGGTCTCCTCGCCATCGCCAGCCTGCAGGTCACTTCCGTCCGCGGAAATTTTTTCAGCCATAATTTGATGCAAGCGACTTATGCGGCCCAGGATCGCCTGGAATTCTTGAAAAACTTGTCCTTGACGGACGACAGACTCCGCGAAGGACCTCATGAAGACGGAATTTATAAAATCCCTGAAATTCCCGATCTCACCTTCAATCGTTCTTATTCAGTGGAATCTGATACGAATGGACTGAAAATAAATTATAGGGTCCGTTGGAACGATGGCACGGATCATAAAATTTCATTCTCAACGATCAGGTCACAGTGAGGAGCCATTTGGTCGCTTATCGATTGAAAGGGTATAGAGGGTTAACCCTCATTGAATTGCTCGTGGCTTTAGCCATTAGTGCAATTCTGACTGCCGCTCTTTATCGGACCTTTATCGGTCAACATAGAACCTATACCGCGCAGGAACAGGTCGTGGATATGCAGCAGAATGCGAGGGTCGCGATCAACCATATGATGAGAGAGATCCGGATGGCGGGGTTTGGAAACGTGTTGAATGTCTTCCCCCCAGGACACCTGCCTTTCGTGACGCTTGGTGGCTTTTTTCAGGATATCATTAATCCTGGAGACAATGTAAACAATGTCGGTCAGCATGATGATCAAATAACAATTATCGCTGCCTTCGAGCAGGTATCCACGCTCAGGGACCCAGCGAATAGGGGCGATACCATCGTACTTGAGGGGGGTGCAAATCAATTCAATCTTTTCACCAAAAGGTACATATGCATCGGAGGGTTAGAAACACATATCGTAAGGTGGATTAGCGGAAATACCATTACCTTGGAAAGCGATTTGCTTTTCAATCATGCAGTCGGTACACCAGTTTACAAAGTCAAGGCCATCAATTACCGATTGAGATGGGACCACCGGAACCCTAATATGCCCGTTTTGACAAGGGGAGATCTTACGGATGGAGGAGGGTCCCAGGTAGTGGCAGAGAATATTGATAACCTCCAGTTCAGCTATATTCTGGATGACGGATCCCAGACTGATTCACCGGTTGATCCCTCAAAGATTCGGATGGTAAAGGTTACCGTCACAGCAAGAACAAGTATGTCAGATCCGGAATTCAAGGGAGGGGAAGGGGGATTTCGAAGGAGAACCATTTCTTCCAATATTCTGGTTCGAAATATGGGGGTAAATCCCTAATGAAACTAAGGAGGAGCTGGGGTGGAGATAAAGATCTTAAGGAACAAGAATGGCGTGGCCTTGGTCATTGCCCTGATCATGCTTCTTATTTTAACCTTCATCGGGATCAGTGCGATCAGCACAACCACCTTCGAGACACACATCGCGGGAAATGAAAGGGTGGGGACGGATGCCTTTTATGCCTCTGAGGCTATCTTCCAGGTAGCTCTTAATCAACTTCCGGATACGATACCCATCGCTCGACCAAAAGGGACAATTGGAGAGGATTCATCTGGCTGGACTGGGCATCCTGAGGACAAAGATTCCCCCAAGAACCTTCTCTCTTTTGGATTGTATCCAAAGGCCGGATATGATTCGTCTTGGGCATTTAGGCGATATCAGATTAATGCGACTGGTGAGTCCTTTGGCACCAAGAAAGAAGTGGAAGTTCAGGTATGTTACGGTCCCTTCAGTGCTTCTACCCATTATAATAATTGAGGTGAGAAATTTGGAGTTTCATTTTTCCCCCAGAGGAGGTAAGGTTATGCTTTCATCAAGACTGGTAGCTTCAGTTTTGAGCTGTCTTCTTATTTTGGCTCTTTTCCCAGTGAACGGGCTATCCCAAACCGAGAAACCAGATAGAGATGTGACCAAAGGCAGAGTCATTGAAATATCAAAAAGATTCATAACGGTCGAGACCACTACCATTGCCTTGCCTCCAAAAATAAAAACGTTAGACATCAATGGAAATCCCATCTCTCTTAAAACCATAAAAAAAGGCGATTATGTCTCCGTCAGGTTAAGTAAGAACGAGGCGATCATCAAGAAGGTTTTGCCGTCCGGAGAAGGCAAAGGCGAAGAAATAGTCCCACAATAACATTAAGGAGGAATAAGTGAAAAGGTGCCTGTTTCTTTTGTGCGGTTTCCTTTTTTTATTAACCAATCCCTTATACGGAGACGATACCGATCTTTTTACGTCCAGAGTTGACCCTAATATTCTGATCATCATGGACAACTCTGCAAGTATGAATGAAGTGATTTACCACGCAAGTTATGACCCCAAAACGGATTATGTCGGGGATGGCTCTTATATTAGCCGAAGGATATATTATTTTAAGGATGCTGAATATAAGACAATCGATTTTACAGTGAATGGAAAGACAGCCAAGCTTTATTGGGGGCCTGGAGATGATAACCAGGGGGTTAGATATGATGGAAATTACCTCAACTGGATTTATTGGCATGCAGGAGATGCGGAGAGGGATAATCTTCCCCAGAGGACAAGGATTCAGGTTGCAAGAGAAGTCTTAACCAACCTTGTTAACAATACAACAGGTGTTCGTTTCGGTCTAATGAAGTTCAATTCCGAGCATGGAGGTACGGTGGTCGCTTCTTGTGGCGCCGAAAAAAGTTCAATTCTTGATGCCATCAATGGAATGCTTGCAACAACCTGGACACCCATGTCCGAAACGATGTTCGAAGCGTGGTACTATTTTACAGGAGACAACAGAACCAAGTCCTATTATAATGACGTAACGTATGAGACCCCGATAAGTTATTATTGCCAAAAAAATTTCATCATATTGATCACGGATGGTGAACCCACAAAAGATTGGACCTTTCCAGATTGGCTTTTAACGGCCATTGAGGGTCACTTTGATCCGACCCTCCAGTCGGGAAATAGCAATAACCCTTATTACGTGGATGGAGTGGGATGGTATCTGTATAGCAACGATGCCCATTCGGGCTTCGATGGTTTTCAAAATGTTTGGACCTACCCGATTGGGTTTAATACGGATCATCCATTGCTCGAGAGGGTCGCGGCCTGTTGTAACAAGAATAAATTATATTTAACTGCAGGGAATGCCAGCGAACTTACTGCTGCATTGGAAAAGGTGATCATGGATGTGCAGAGTAATACCCCATTCGAATTCACAGCGCCGACGGTCCTTGCTGTTAGAACTGATGACGAGACAGACAACGTTGTCTATTTGACAAGATTTAAGCCTTCTCAAGATCCTTCTTGGAAAGGAAATTTGGAGGCGTATCGATTAAATGCAGACGGAACTCTTCCTATTGACGCGAATGGAGATCCTCTTGTTTCCAATAGCCTCTGGGGGACAAAGCTTGACAGAGACCTGCCGGTGCCGAAAGAGGTGGCGCTGGGCACAGGAGATAAATTGATTGCTTCTAATTTCTCCTTAACTTCTCGAAAAATCTACACCTATCTTGGAAATAGTTCGAATCTGACCGACTCGTCCAATGCCTTTACCAAAGATAATCCTCTAATCACACCGACCCTATTAGGTCTATCTTCTGAAGAAGAGAAAACGAATCTTATCCAATTTGTTCGTGGACATGATGCGTTTGACTCTGATGGGGATAATAACAAAAATGAAAAAAGAGATTGGATTTTAGGAGACCTGTTTCATTCCAATGCAGTCGTTGTTGGTGCGCCCTCTCGCTTTTTCGAAGAAGAATGTTTCAATCGGTGCTCTGATGGAAGTCAGAGTTTTTATGATGCGAATAAGAATCGAGAAAAGATTATCCTGGTTGGGGCCAATGACGGAATGCTTCACGCCTTCAACGCCAAAACGGGAAGTGAAGAGTGGGCTTTCATCCCTAATAGTTTGTTGAAGAATCTCAAGTCCATGCTTTCAACCCATACCTATTACGTTGACGCTTCGCCAAAGGTTGCTGATGTATGGTTTGGCGATACAAATGGAAATGGAAAGAAGGATGCAAACGAGTGGAGAACCGTATTGGTTTGCGGCTTGAGGAAAGGTGGGCAGCAATATTTTGCTCTGGACATTACAGATATCCTAAATCCGATCTATCTCTGGGAATTTCCTAAACAAACAGATTTGGGTACGCTTGCAAAAGTAGGCCAGAGTTGGTCTGAGCCTGCAATTGGAAGGGTTAGAATCAAGGAAGGAAATGAACTTCGTCAGAGATGGGTGGCTTTCATTGGCGGGGGCTTTGATCCTACAAGGGCTTCCGGAAAGGTTTTGTTTGTGATCGATATCCGGACGGGTGACATTTTGCGGGAATTTTCTGGATTTTTTAAGATGGATCACTCGCTGGCAGCACCTCCGACGGTTGTCGATACGAATGGTGATGGATATGTTGATAGAGTTTATATCGGTGACTTAGGGGGACAGATGTGGGTCTTTGATGTATCATCCGATGACGTTCTAAGTTGGACGGGAAAGAGATTGTTTTTGCCACCCGGCGCGCCGGTTGAAAAACATCCGATATATTATCAGCCTGCAGTCGCATTTGATAAACAACGCACGCCCTGGGTTTACTTCGGAACAGGAGACAGGGAAAATCCAACAGAGAAAAATACCGATGAAAGATTTTACGCTGTAAGAGATGACGGAATAAGACCTTATCCACGAGAAGAAACTGATCTAAAGGACGTGACCGTTTATGGAGATCAAATATTCAAAACGCCTGAAGAACCGCTGAAAGGGTGGTATATCAAATTAGGCAAAGCAGAAAAAGTGCTGGCGAAACCAACGGTGTTCAGTAACTTGGTCTATTTTACCACATACACTTACACCTCCACAGATGAATGCAAGGCAGCAGGCGAAGCGACCCTTTATGTTCTTGAATATCTTTCTGGGGGTGGGGCATTGGGTTTGGATGACTTACAGGAGGGGCCCTCAGTGCGTTCACAGAGCATTGAGACTGGGAATGAGGGAATGCCCTCCGCTCCGGTCATTTCAGTAAATTTGAAGGGCAGAGCAACCGTAACGATTGGAACAACGAGCGGCAAAATCTTATCCAGAGAGATCCTTTCTCCGGTTACGAATAAAGAAATTCTTTATTGGCGAGAAGTGATTCCTTAAAGAAGCTTTCCCTTGAAGGGGGTGTTCCAGGAAGCGGGCAGGCGCTTCATTTTTGCTGAAGACGTCGAATTTTTTCTTTGGCCTCCGAAGAGGGATCGAGTCTCAGGGCAAGCTGGTAAGCATCAAGGGCCTCAGAAATCATGCCGTTGGCCTCATAGGCTAAACCCAATTTTAAGTTGATCCGAGCCAATTTATCCTTTGATAGACCCTTTATCTCAGATGCCATCCTATAATGTTCAATGGATTTGTCATAGGCCCCCTTTTCCATGAAGCAATTTCCTAGCATGATATAAGAATCAAATTGAATCGATGGGTTCAAAGCAGCCTGCTCAAACTCTGAAATAGCATAATCAAAGAGTTCCATCTCCTTATACGCAATCCCCAAATGATAATGCATTTCCGAATCCTTGTCTGGTGGAGGAGGCTCTGTTTCAAGAGCGGGCTCGGTCTCAAGAACGGGTTCGGTTTCAGGGGTGGTCTCGTTCTCAAAAGACACGTCAGAGCTCTCGGCAGGGAGAGGAGAGGTAAGGTGGATCTCTTCTTCAACTCCGCGGGTCTGTGGGACATGGGCTGAATACCTTGGAAGACCGGTTTCCTGATAGGGAACCTTTTTGGGAACCTCCTTGACCGGTTGCTCTTCTGCAAGACCCCTGAGTGCCTCTAATGCCTTCTGGTCATGAGGCCTCATTTTTAATATGCTTTGATAACAATTCTTAGCATCTCCTCTCAGTCCTTCCTTGAGGTATAATTCAGCAATCTTGTGATAGGCCTCAATCAGTTTCGGGTTTAAAGAAAGGACCCTCTTATAGCTTGAGATGGCTCGGGAGTTGAGGTCCTCTTCTTCGTAGAGTTCAGCCACCCTCAAATATTCCTCGATGGCTTTTTCGCTTTCACCACTTTTTAAATAGAGATCTCCTAATTTAAGACGGGCTCGAATATCCTTGGGAGTGGTCTTCACAATTTTTTGATATTCTTTGATGGCCTTTTCAATTTGACCTTTCAGGATATACTGTTGCGCTGTTTTCAATATCTTCTCTCGATCCATTGGGAAAAACTTCTCTTATTACAAAAAATTAACCAATAAAAACTTACCTAATGCCTGTGGAAAAGTCAAGTTTTTAAAAACTTTGCCCAGACGATCTGCTCCGTTAAAAGGGGTAACTTGGTAAGAAGGAACATTCAGTTTTTTGGGTCCGCGGGTCCACAATGGAGTCGGCGGAAGCTTCATTCATATCAAGCCGCAATGCTTGGAACACCTCTGTGAGGAGGACAGATAAGAAGAAGTCCTAAACAGGACCTGGCTTTGCCCGAGATGGTACCTAAGACCTTGATGGTTTCTCTCACCCAAAATACCGGGGCAAGGTAGACATTTTCTTACCAATGGATAAATATTGACCATATTTCAAGATTCAAGTATAATGAGCGAAAACCGGGTAGCCGCAGAAGTATGCGAACCCTTAAGTGAATTAAGTGCCTAAATTTTCTAAAAAAATTGGCACTTATTTTGCTATTCGAATCGTTAATATTGGAAAGAATGGGCGGGATTCTACCGTTTTCAGAGAATGGTAATATGTTAAAGGATTTAAAGAAGGTCCTGATCGTAGACGATGAAGAAACTTTGACCTGGAGTATGGCTAAAAGCCTTTCAAAGGATAAGGATAAATATGAGGTGATCATTGCAAATAATGGGAAGGAGGCTCTGACCCACCTCAAGAATAATAAGATTGATCTGGTCATCTCAGATATTCGTATGCCGGACATTAACGGCTTAGACCTGCTTATAAAGATCAAAAAGGAGTATCCCGACACGAAAGTCATCATTATGACTGCATACGGGTCGTCCGATGTCCAGAAGGAGGCGAATCGCAGGGGGTCGCTCTATTATGTGGAGAAGCCTTTTGAGATATCGGATATCCGAAAGATCATTATCGATCTGATTGGAAAGAAAAAGGGGTTCCAAGGCAAAGTCTTCGGCTTGCAACTGACAGATATCATTCAGATGAACTGCCTCAGTCGTGTAACTACAGCCCTCACGTTTACCAAAGATAGTGAGAAAGGCGTCATATATCTGAATGAAGGAGAGATTGTCCATGCAGAGTGTGGCGAAGAGCAGGGAACGGATGCTTTTTATCGAATCATGAGCTGGCAGGAAGGAGAATTTGTCTCAAATATCGGCATCGTGTCGCCCCTTCGAACGATCCATCAGAGCTGGGAACACCTGCTGGTCGAGGCGATGCGAAAGAATGATGAAAGAATGTAGCAGCCTTAGAAGGGATCATCCCGGGATATCCTGATACACCGAAGATGAACATTATCATTACACAGAAAGATCTGGAACAGATAAACTTTTGCTTGAACAAAGTGGTGTCCTCTTCACTTGCCCAATCCGTGCTTTTGATTGACCGGTCAGGACAACTCATCGCCCATCATGGAAATACACCTGCAATCGATATGTCTTCCCTTTCAGCCCTGACGGCGGCCAACTTCGGCGCCACGGCCGAAATTGCCAAGATATTAGGAGAAGAAGAATTCACCCTCCTTTTCCACAAAGGAAAGAATGAAAATGTCTACTTTTCAGCCATCGGGGATCATGTCATCCTGGTGACTCTTTTTGATGATCGGACTTCTTTGGGGGTGATTCGATTACAGATTAGCAAAATCACGGATGAGCTTGCTCGAATCCTCTCAACAATTTTTGAGAAGAAGAGGGTGGCCATAGAACTATAGCCTCACCCTTTTGTAGGCGGGTGGAAGAAAGTCAATGCCTTTCATCAATTTCAGCAAAGACGAGATTCAATGTAAGATCGTCTATTACGGTCCGGGCTTTTGTGGGAAAACGACGAATCTCCAGTATATCTTCAGCACCACCAAGGAAGATATAAAGGGCAAGATGGTTTCCATCGATACCAAGGGAGATCGGACCCTCTTTTTTGATTTCCTGTCCCTGAATTTGGGGAAGATCAGGGGGTTTGATATTCGGGTTCAGCTCTACACAGTTCCGGGGCAGGTCCATTATGATGCCACACGAAAGTTGGTCTTAAAGGGAGTGGATGGGGTCGTCTTTGTGGGAGATTCGTTGAAGGTTCAGAGGAAGAAGAATATAGAAAGCTTGATCAATTTGGCCAAGAACCTGGCAGAGAAGGGAGTCAGCATCCGCACCATTCCGCTCGTCCTTCAATACAACAAACGGGATCTCGATGGAACGGATTCGGAGATCCTTCCCATCGAGGTATTGGAAAAAGATCTCAACTCCATGTTGAAGGTACCCTCCTTCCCTGCGAGTGCCGTGAAAGGGACGGGAGTCTTTGAGACCCTAAGAGAAATAAGCAAGTTGGTTGTGAAGGATGTGAGTCGAAAAATCATGTTGCTTGACAAACAAGTCAAGTGAACACCGAGGGGACGCTGAAAATGGATAAGGTCTTGGGAGAGAACGACATTAAGGGGCTGGAGGAAGAAATCGATTCTGCTGTGGATCGTCTGTTCGTCGAGAAAAAGGAAGGGCCAACTCAGACTATTTTTAAGGCCCCCCAACCTCCGGTCAAAGAGGCATCGTTTCGAATGGAGAAAGATTTTGATTTTGAGGCTCCTGCACCTGCGCCTCCCACTCCTCCAGCTGCTCCGGTTTTCAAATCTCTTGAAAAGATGGAGGGGCAACTCCTGTCATTGGAGTGGGAGATCAACAAAGAGAATCTGTTGAAGACAAAAGAGGAAGTTCTCGCCCTCCGGCAAAACCTTAAGGAAAGACCCGAGGTCGGGTCCGTTCTGGCCCTTATGGATAAGGTGTTAGACTATATGGTCAAGAATGAGGAGAAGATTCGGCCCCCGCTGGTAAAATTCTTAATGGATTCCAAGGAAACCCTGAAACTCCTGATGAGTAAAGAAGCGAACAGCGAGTTAAAGATCTATAAGGAACTGGGTTACTTGGGAATTCAGGCGAGATATTCATGTTTGGAGGAACTGAAAGAGGCCAAACCCGAACGACCGGCTCCGAGTTTCAGGGAGGAAATCGAAAGGGCCGGAATCCTGATGAAGATGGAGAACCAGATTGGGGAGCTGTGGAAGAAAACGAATCTACTTTTTGAAAAGATGGAAGGGCTTTATCAGAAATTAGACCTCCTGATAGAGAAAGTCGATCAAGGGGTAAGACAGCCCTTGGAGCCGTTCAGGGCGATTCGTACGGTTCCCATGAATATAACGATCTTCAAGGTCGAGGAAAGATTGTTAGGGGTGGAGAGTGACAAGATATACAAATTGTTCAAAGTCCCCATGGACCATCGGGACAGGTATGTTGACCAACAGAAGATTCGGCTCAAAGATTTTGAAGTGAGGCTGATCGATTTAAGAAAAGTTTTTTCAATCCGCCCGGGGAGCCGGAAAGCAGAGATCAAAATTCTGGCGGTGAACGAAAATGGAGAGTATAAAGGGCTAATGGTCGACCAGGTGCTCGAGAGGCTTTCCACCCAGATGGAGACCGGCGGAAACTATGGCGAATATTTTTCAGGAATCGCCCGTTGGACGTATCAGGATCGCCCGATTGAAGTTTCTATTTTGGATTTGAAAAAATTTTGATGAGCTGATTTTCAGATGGATCAGAATATCTTGAATCAGAATATTTCGAAAAAGAATATGCTCGACGAGCTGGTCAAAAAAGAGGAGACGATTTATCGGCTCACTCAGGAATTAGAAGATGTTAAGAATTTCATGGAAGGCATTATTCAGAGCATTGGGAGCGGAATCATCATCACCGGGATCAATGATACCGTGACGTATATCAATAGGGCGGGGGAGAGAATCTTAGGCTATTCGAAGGATGAAGTGATCGGGAGGCCTTTC
>CAYMTD010000018.1:2652-16478 GCA_964393245.1 uncultured Syntrophaceae bacterium | reverse complement strand
GAGCAGGAGACGGCCCGATCGAATCCGGGTGAGGTCAAGCATATGATCCATGGTCGCTTGGATTCGGTTCGTATTTCTCTGAATGGTTAAGAGATAGGGTTTTAGGCTTTCAGGAACCTTCACCTCTTTCTCCGAGAGGATGAAATCGATATTGGCTTTGATGGCCGTGAGGGGGGTTTTCAGTTCATGGGAGGCCGTCCCGATAAATTTCATCCGGGTCTCATCCATCTCCCTTAACTCCCGGTTCATCATCTCCAGTTCTTTCTTTGCCGCCTGGAGGTCCTCGAGCATCTTCAGGGTCGAGGTCCTCGCCTGGTTCAGTTCTTTGATGTTCTCCTCCAAGAGGTGTGTGCGCTCCTCCACCTTCTTTTCGAGATCGGTTCGAGACGCTTTTAACTGAAGGGTCATCTGATTGAAAGCCCTGGCCAGGTCCCCGATCTCGTCTCTGGAATGGATATCGACGGTGTAAAGCAATTCCCCCCTGGCCACAATCTCCGTAGCTGCCGCCAGCTTTTCGATGGGCCGCAGAAGGATCCTGGTCAGGATGATGGTAAAGAGTAAACCTATTCCAATCACACCCAGGGTGAGGAAAAAAATATCCCTCTTTAAGGCATCAAACCTGATCCTAAATCGTTGAAGGGAGAATCCCATTTGAATCGTCCCAATCGGTTGTTCCTCTTGGGAAAGCACAGGCTGGGAGAACCGGTAGATGAGGTCGGGATCGGGTAGGGGTCCTTGCTTCACTGCTGAGACCAATTCTTTTCCATTTCGATCCAAGAGGGCACATTGGACGATGTTCTCGTCCTCAACCAGGATTTGAATCTGGCGTTCCAGAAAAGATCGATCCGATATTTCAATTCCGTACCGGAAGAGGGGGGTGAAGGCATTGGCCAGGGATCTTCCGCAGGTCTCCATTTCCACTTGGACAACGGCCTTCTCCCTGGCCACGAAGAAATATCCGAAAGCCGCGGCGCCCATCAGGACCAGCAAGACCATGGCGCAGATGAATTTGAACGTCAGGCTGATTCGAAAGTGGGAAGAGGGTCTAAATCGGTTCATACGTGATGGGGTTCATAAATACAATAAGGTTCTTCCTCCATATAATCCCCAAGGCTTTCATAGGCCCTGGCACGGCATCCTCCACAGAGTTTTCTGTATTCACAGATTCCACATTTCCCCTTGTAGCCATCCGTGTTTCGAAGATTGAGAAAGATGGGGGAATCTTTCCAGATCTCTTTAAACGTTTGTTTCCTTACATTTCCACAATCCAGTTCCAGATAGCCACAGGGCTGAACCTGACCGGTATGGGAGATGAAGCAAAAAGAGATCCCCCCTAAACAACCCCGGGTCATAGCATCCAATCCGTACTCCTTCGGGGTGATCTTCTTTCCTTCCTCTTTGGCCCGCTGCCGGAGGATCCGGTAATAGTGCGGGGCGCATGTGGCCTTGAGCTGGAGAGGGACCCGATCCCTCTGCTCGTAAAACCAATTGAGCGTTTTTTCGTAGTCGAGAGGAGAGATCTCTTGATCTTGAAGCTCCTTTCCCCTTCCGGTGGGAACCAGGAGAAAGATATGATGGGCCACCGCACCCAAATGAACGGCAAGTCGAAGGATGTCGGCGATCAAATGGAGGTTCATCCGGGTAATGGTTGTGTTGATCTGGAATTCAAGACCTCCCTTCTTGGCCAACTCAATCCCCTTCAGCGAACTCTCAAAGGCCCCTTTTACTTTTCGAAAAGCATCATGGGTCTCCGGACTGGGACCATCGAGGCTCACGCTGATTCGCTGAATCCCTGAGGCCTTCATCTTCTCAACCGTCTCGTCTGTCATCAAGGTACCGTTGGTCGCCATCACCGTTCGAAATCCCTTATCGGTTCCGTAACGGGCGAGGTCGAAGATATCGGGTCTCAGCAGAGGCTCTCCCCCTGTGAGGATGAGAACGGGTTTGCTGATGGAAGCAATCGCATCCATCACCCTGAGGCACTCCTGGGTGGAGAGTTCCCCCGGGTAAGGACCCCGTTCTGCCGAGGCGCGGCAGTGAACACAGGCAAGGTTGCAACCCCGGGTCAACTCCCATGCCACCATTCTCAATTCGTGATTCGTGATTCTTGGATTCTCTCTCTGAACTCTTAACTCATCACTCATAACTTTTAACTTGTAACTTCTTGGCTGCTTCTTTCGCAAAGTATGTTAGGATGAGATCCGCGCCTGCCCTCTTGATGGCAACAAGGGATTCCATCATCACCTGTTCACCGTCAACCCATCCTAATTGGGAAGCCGCCTTGATTAGGGCGAACTCGCCGCTTACGTTGTAAGCAGCCACGGGTATGTTGAACGTCTGCTTGACCCGATAGATGATGTCCAGGTAGGGAAGGGCTGGCTTCACCATTACCAGATCCGCTCCTTCTTCAAGATCGAGGCGGACTTCTCTCATCGCCTCATCTCCATTGGCTGGATCCATCTGGTAGGACCTCCGGTCTCCGAATTGGGGTTTCGATTCGGCAGCCACTCGAAAAGGTCCGTAGAAACTGGAGGCATATTTGGCCGAATAGGCCATGATGGGTATATCCTGGAACTGGTTTTCATCCAGCCTCTTTCGGATGGCGGCCACCCTTCCATCCATCATATCCGAAGGGGCGACCATGTCTGCCCCTGCCTTGACATGGGAAAGGGCAGTCCGGGCAAGGAGGTCGAGCGTTTCGTCATTGAGAATTCTTCCCTCTTTGACCACCCCGCAGTGGCCGTGGCTGGTATATTCGCACAGGCAGACATCGGTAATCACCAGGATTCCGTCCACCTTCTCCTTGATGGCTCTCACGGCCTTCTGAATGATTCCGTCCTCGGCATAAGCCTCTGAAGCCATTTCGTCTTTCCTCTCGGGAATTCCAAAGAGGATCACTCCCAAAATGTCCAGGGATTTCGCCTCCTCTACCTCTTTGACCAGAAGGTCAATGGAAAGCTGGGCATGACCGGGCATGGAGGAGATCGTCTGTTTCACGCCTTTGCCGGAACGGACAAAGAGAGGAAGGATAAAATCGTCCGGCCGGAGATGGGTTTCCCGAATCATTTGGCGAAGAAGCTCATCTTTTCGCAGCCTTCTAAGTCTATACTCTGGAAATTTCATCGGAACTAGCCCCCTTTTCGCCAACAGCAGGTAACCGAATGACCTCTGTTAAAATTTACAATATTTTCGAATCCCTGTCTAATGAATAATGAAACGGAGAGGGGTGCCCCACGGAAGCAATGGGGGAGTCTCCCACCTGCCGGCAGGCAGGGACAAGATTTTTCCCAACATCCCTGCCTTTCCAATTCCTCACATCTTAAGGGAGAGAGATCCAAGTCAAAAAAATGGTTTTCCATCGTGCCAAAGTGTGATAAAATGTAATTTGTTGGATCCAGGGGGTGTGCGATGAAATCGTTTCGTTGGCTGGCCATTCTTTTTCTGTTAGGAATTTTCACCTTCGTGAGTGATGCGCGTGGGGTCACTTATTCCCTCAACATAAAGTACAAACCCGCGAAGGGTTTTCCCTTGTTGAAGGAGAAGATCGGAACGAATCTCTGCCTGGCTCCATTCAAAGATGAGCGAAAAGAGACATTATACATTGGTTACCACCTTTCCTTTTTTGGGAGTGCGAATTACTTTAAGAGCGACCCTTCCCCTCTGGAACGGGCTATTCAAGAGTCCCTGTTGGGCCCCCTTTTCCAAAACGGGATCAAGACCACTCCGATTTCGGCCTGGGACGGGAAGCCGGATTCTTTGAAGGACTTAGAGACAGATTCGGTCTTGATGATCGAGATCAAGCAGTTTTGGATGGAGGGGAGCGGAGCGGCTTTCAGGACGAATGCCAAGACCTCCATTCACATGGTCATTCATTTAGGAGTCAAGAAAGAGGGGAAAGTTTTTTCGAAGAATGTGGAAGTAAACCGGGAGGTCACCTTGGCCAGGTTGACACCCGAGACGATGGAGAAAACTTTCAATGACATCTTGAGGGAAATATTCGATTCGTTCTTTTCGAATCCGTATTAGGAAATCTCGGAACAAAGGGACTAAAGTGACTAAAGTGCCTAAAACTGAAAATCTCTTTCGGCCTGGAAGTCAGGTTTACAACTTTGGTCACTTTAGTCCATCTATCACTTTAGACACCGAGACGTCCCTTTAGATCACTCTCGAACATATTGCTATTGACCTTTCAACGTAGAAAAATTCTTTGAAGGAGACACCCTATGCAATTTTTTTACTGGGTTGTTCTATTGATCACAGTTGGGATAGCGATTTTTGCGATCCAGAATTCGAATGCCCCTTTGGTCACGATCAAGTTCATCTTCTGGCAATTGGAGACCTCTCTTGTTTACACCATCTTAGCTTCGATAGGATTAGGCATCCTCATCACCCTTCTCTTCTGGATCCCAAGAGCCATTCGGTCCTCCTTCCAGTGGAAGAGAACTCCACAAGAATCTCCTCAAACTTCCTATAACCCTTTCAAAAAGAGGAAACCGCTGTAACTATTTCTCCCCTTTCCCAGGGGCTGCCGGAGAGCGGTGCGAGACTGGAATGAATTCCACCCCGGGACGCTGTTGCTTCGCCTGGGGATAGAGTTCCATCAGTTGGTAGATCTCTACCGGCATCTGTTCATTTACAGGAAGCCCCATCAAAGTTGTCTCAGCGATATCCGCAGAAAGGTTCCTTGACAACCTTCCCTCTTCTGACGTTTGGTAAGATTGATTCAACTGCTTGCTAAGTTTTCCCGAAATAGAAATTTTATGGACAGGAGAAGCACCGATGGGATAATATTCTCTTAAACTCTGAGAAGGTGTGAAAAAATCGGAGAACTCCGAAAACAAATTGTCATCTGAAAGGAGGGTTGGGTTGAAGAAGATTTCGCGCGGAACCTTTTATGATTCAGCTGCAACGGTATAACTCTGCTTAAACACGTGACTTCTTATTCAACGGAAGTTCACCCATACCATCAAAACGAACCGCATTTGAAGGCCTCGGAAACCCAGCCATCCTTGAAGATCAGGGCTGGCCGCCCTTTTTTCACACCTTCTGAGACCTTGCTCGAAGAAAGGAGGAATTGAATCCAATGACCGAAGGGAATAGAAGAAAGACGAAGATCGTCTGTACGATCGGTCCGGCCAGTGAGTCCACTGAGAAGCTGGAAGCCTTGATCCATGCCGGGATGGATGTGGCGCGGCTCAATTTTTCTCATGGGACTCAAGAAGAACATCTCAGAAAAATCGAAACGATACGACAGAGGGCCAACCGGCTCGGAAAGCCGGTATCGATCCTTCAAGACCTTTCCGGTCCGAAGATCAGAGTGGGAAAAGTGAAGGAAGGTGGCGTTGAGTTAAAGAAGGGAGAAAAATTTTTCCTGACGAACCGGGAGATGCTAGGGGATGAGCGAGGGGTTTCGGTGAACTATGCTACTCTGACGGGGGAGGTAAGGCCTGGGGATTCAATTCTTCTCGCCGACGGGACGATCGAGCTTCGCGTGCTGGGTAGCAACGGTCAAAATGTTCAATGTCAAATCGTGGTGGGGGGCGTCCTCACCTCCCACAAGGGAGTGAACTTTCCTACCCGATCCATTCTGGCTCAGGCTTTTACGGAGAAGGATCGTCAGGACCTCTTCTTCGGCATCGAGCATGGAGTCGATCTGATCGCCCTCTCTTATGTGAGGGGAGCTGAAGATATTGAGAAGGTCAGAACCCTCTTGAAAAAGAAGTCAGCCGATCTTCCGATCATTGCGAAGATTGAAAGAAAAGTAGCACTGGATCGTATGGATGAGATTCTTCGAGCATCGGATGGGATTATGGTAGCCCGGGGAGATCTGGGGATGGAGACGCCTCTTGAAAAAATACCGAACGTCCAGAAGAAACTCATCCGGAAGGCCAATGCCCTTGGGAAACCCGTGATCACAGCCACCCAGATGCTCCGGTCCATGGTCGACCACACGCAGCCCACAAGGGCAGAGGTGACGGATGTGGTCAATGCAATCTATGATGGCACCGATGCGGTGATGCTCTCTGAGGAGACGGCGAGCGGTCAATTTCCGGTGGAGGCCATGCAGATGATGGCGAAGATTTCGCAATCGGCTGAGGAAGAGTTCCCTTTTGATCAGTTCTTGAGGCGAGAGATGGAAGGTGAAATGGACCTTCCTCAGGCCATTAGCCAGGCGGCTTCTCTGTTGAGCGAGAAGGTGAAGGCCGTGGCCATTGTCACACCCACGGAATCCGGAAGCACTGCCCGATGGGTGTCGAGGCTTCGGCCCAGGCAGCCGATCCTTGCTTTGAGCCGGCACCTCTCCACAATCAAGAGGCTCAATCTCTGCTGGGGAGTTTATCCCATCCTTGTCTCTGATTGGAAGGATACGGATGATATGCTCGACAGAGCCAAGAGGATTCCTAAGGAGTTAGGCATTGCTAAAGAGGGCGATCGAATTGTCATCATCGCCGGAGTCCCGATCAGCATTCCCGGAACGACCAACCTTATCAAAGTTGAAATGGTGGAGTAGAGCATGGATGTGGACCTGACACCTAAAACTCACCTAAAGCTCTGACGGAGAAGATAAGAAATCCCCACCCCATTGATGACCCTGGAAGTCATAAGGTCACCTGTAAAACTCTTATACCTGCTCCGTATCCCGTGGTCGGGTCTAATCGACAAGTGCGGGATGGAGTCCGGCAGGAATCCAGAATTTGTTGATATCAGTGGACTCCCGGCTGTCAGTGAGCAAGTGTGGCCTCAGAGAGTAAAGACTATTTTTAGAGATCTCCGATCAATTTCTGTGGTATGATAAAATCTAAGGTTGGTCGGGAGTGGCGAGGTGGCTGATTCATTGATCGCGCCTGCTGGCACGGGCGGGTCTGATTTTTTCGAGGAGAGCGAATGATGAAATGGTATCAACTCGATTACGCACAATTGCTTAAGTCCCTTGAGACAATGCAGTAATCTCTATACACTATTAGGAGGAGGACATATGGATGTAAACGCTTATCTTCAAAAAGCCATCAACTGGAGTCTATCGAGTGGGATCAACATCCTTTTGGTGTTGATCCTGGCCGCGATTGCCCTGCGAGCGGCAAGGGTTCTCTCCACCCACCTGATTTCGTTGGCGCTCCGACAAAAAGAGGATCCGGAGTTTCAGAAAAGGACCCAGACGCTCGGCTCTATTGTCCGGTATGTGTTGGTCATTGGGATTCTCATTGTTGCGGCCATGACCGTGTTGAAAGAATTTGGCGTGGAGATTGGTCCTGTGTTGGCGGCGGCTGGCATCGTGGGTCTGGCAGTAGGATTTGGCGCGCAGAGTCTGGTCAAAGATGTGATCGGCGGATTCTTCATTCTGTTAGAGGATCAGATTCGGGTCGGTGATGTTGTGGAAATTGCGGGCAAGGCAGGGCTGGTTGAAAAGATTAATCTGAAGACGACGATCCTTCGAGACCTATCCGGTAATGTCCACTACGTCCCGAACGGCCACATCGATGTCGTGACCAACATGACGAAAGAATTCTCCCGCTACGTCTTCGATATCGGCGTGGCTTATCGGGAAGATGTGGACGAGGTCATGGAGGTCATCAGAGAGGTTGACGAAGATCTCCGAAAGGATCCTGATTATAAAGGAGACATCTTAGGACCCATCGAAATCATGGGTCTGGATCAATTTGCGAATTCCGCCGTTATCATCAAGGCAAGAACCACGACCAAACCTCTCCAGCAATGGCGAGTCGGCCGGGAATTTAATCGCCGATTAAAAAAGAAGTTCGATGAGAGAAAAATTGAGATGCCTTTTCCCCATGTCACACTTTATATGGGACGGGATAAACGGGGCCAGGCGCCACCCCTTCACATCCTCAAGGAGGGGAAATGAAGGTTCTCGTCATCAACTGTGGGAGCTCGACGCTGAAGTTTAAGGTTGTCGGCGAACCCGTGACGGAGAAAATCATTATTCCAGGAGGATGAAATGAAACGAATATTACTCGCAACAGATGGTTCGGAATACGCCCTGGGGGCCTCTCGGTATCTTGCCGACCTTTACAAAGGAGCCGCGGATGTGGAAGTTACCGTTCTCCACATCTCTCCGCCCGTCCCCCCCATTTATCGGGAGGAAGGCCATGATCCTCAAATTCGGAGAGTTTATGCGATCTGGAAAAAGAAGAAAGAACAGGAAGCCAAGAGGTATATCGAAGAGGCCACAAAGGTTCTCCTGAGAGGGAGAATCAAGAGAAACCAGCTCAAGGCCAAACATGCTCACCAGATCGTGGGGGTTGCCCGGGACATCCTTCGAGAGGCCGATGCCGGACGGTGTGATGCCTGCGTGATCGGAAAGAAAGGCGCGGGGTGGTTCGACGATATGTTCCTTGGCAGCATTACCAGCAAGCTACTGGAAATCTCGGAAAATCATCCTGTCTGGCTCGTCAGTGGCAAGAAATGGAATAGCCGGCAGGTTCTTGTGGCTATGGACCACACCGCCCAGATCGTTCAGCTTGCCAAATATGTGGGTCAAATGTTTCAGGGGGTAGAAGGCGTTAGAATTCGCTTTTATCACTATTTTGCTCCTTTTATTGAGAGCTTAACAACCGAAGAAAGGAAAAAGATGAAGGAATTCGAAAAACGTTTAGCAGAGCGTGAGAGAGATCGCATGTTCCATTTCTTCGCGGAGGCTCAGAGAGCCCTTGAAGATTTAGGGTTCAGTAAAAAAGGGGTGGAATACGAAATCTTCAAGGGTGAATCTGCCTCTCCTAAGAAAGTTTCTCAAAGGATTCTTAAGGAAGTCCAGGACGGAAATCACGGGACCCTGGTCATCGGACGAAAAGGGGCCACCGGGGCAAGAGAATTCCGGTTGGGATCTGTGGCTTGGAGAATCGCCACCGAGGCTGAAAATTGCGCCGTGTGGGTTGTGTGAGATGGGTGAAAACCTGGAAGGAGGAAGAAATATGAACAGCACATCCTTAAAAGGAGCATGGAAAATTGGGAACATTCTGGGAATACCGATTCGTGTGCATTTTTCGTGGTTAATCGTTTTTGGTCTGCTCACCTGGCTGTTGTCTTCCCGTTATTTCCCCCAGGTGACTCCCGACCTTCCGTTCGTTTCTTACTGGATCAGCGGTGCTCTGGCGGCATTGCTACTCTTTGCCTCCGTGGCGTTTCATGAGCTCGCCCATTCCTATGTGGCGCAGAGATATCAGCTAACGATCGAGAGCATCACGCTCTTTATCTTTGGAGGCGTGGCTCAACTGAAGGGAGACCCTCCTCACCCCAGAGCAGAATTCTGGATCGCCATTGCAGGGCCTCTGTCCAGCTTTTTTCTTTCAGCAGTCTTCTTTCTCCTGATGATCAATACGGCCGGGGGCACCCGAGCCCTCTTCGCCTATGTGGCACAGATCAATTTGCTCCTCGGTATATTCAATCTGATTCCTGGCTTTCCGATGGACGGTGGGCGGGTGCTCAGGGCGGCTATTTGGGGAAAGAAAAAAGATTACTTTTTTGCAACCCAGAAGGCATCCAGCATCGGAAGAGGGATTGCGCTCTTTTTCATCTTCTTTGGGCTGTTTTCCATTTTTAGAGGCGGCATGGAGGGATTATGGCTGATGTTCATTGGCTGGTTCCTCTACAGCGCGGCACAGGCCAGCTATCAGCAGGCAACCCTTCAGGAGACGCTTTCAGGGATTAAGGTCAAGGACATTATGGTGACGGAGATGCAGGCCGTTGAACCGTCGATTTCTCTTGATGAGGTTGTAGATAAGTATTTCCTTCGGTATGGTTATGGGGGCTTTCCTGTAATCGATGATGGCAAATTTCTCGGCATCCTCACCCTGAAGGAGGTCAAAAATGTTCCGAGGGAGGATTGGGGAAAGGTGAAGGTTTCAGAGGTCTATGTGCCCCATGACAAGAAGTGGGAGGTTCCCCCTGATGCCGACGTGACGAGGGCGCTTGAATTAATGATCAAAGAGGATAAGGGCCGAATTATGGTCACCGAGAAAGACAAGATCATAGGGCTCATCACAAGAAACGGCATTGCCCGATATGTGCAGATTAAGGGGAAATGAACCTGAGGGCGGGGAAACAGGTCAAGATCAGAAAAAAAGAGACAGCAGGAAGCACATCGTGGTAAGATTGAAGGGCGCAAAGGTTTGTCAGAAAGAAGTGGATTCAGGAGATTGAGCAGGAATGTCCATGGCGAGGCAGGACAGATATCGCGGTGTCCTTTCAAACAGGAGGGGAACCCATGAGTGACTTTTTTCAACCCGGTGTGATCACCACCCTTCATCGATTAAAGAAAGGAAATTTAGAACGGATGGAGATGGAATTGGAGTTCTATTCGAGACATCATCCCATCGCCCTTGTCTTGCCTTCTCTTTACTCCGAATTGAAAGAGAAGGCACTGAAGTTGATCGCCTCTGAACTTCAGAAAGTGAAATACATTAACCAGGTCATCGTCACCCTGGGGAGGGCGAATGAAGAGGAATTTGAACACACCAAGGAGTTCTTTTCCGTTCTTCCACAGGAGACAACCATTGTCTGGAATGATGGGAAAAGGATTCGTTCCCTTTATGACATTTTGACCAAAAACGATATTTCTGCGGGTGAGGACGGAAAGGGACGGTCCGTCTGGATGGCCTTCGGGTACGTTTTAGCAAGCGAAAAGAGCGAAGCCATCGTTCTTCATGACTGCGATATCCTCACTTATGATCGAGAGTTTTTGGCCCGTCTGTGCTACCCGGTGGTCAATCCAAATCTGGGATATGAGTTCTGTAAAGGATATTACAGCAGGGTGACGAACAAGATGCATGGTAGGGTTACACGCCTTTTTGTCACCCCTCTGATCCGCTCTTTGGAACGAATTCTCGGACACCTCCCCTTCCTGGTCTACCTGGACAGTTTTCGATACCCGTTAGCCGGGGAATTTTCAATGATTACCGACCTAGCTCGGATCAACCGAATTCCGTGGGATTGGGGGCTGGAGATCGGGGTCCTCTCAGAGGTCTTCCGCAATTGTTCTTTGAGAAGGATCTGTCAGGTCGATTTGACAGACGCTTATGAGCATAAACATCAGGAGCTTTCTCTGGATGATCCGAGCCAAGGGCTTCTGAGAATGTCCACCGACATTGCGAAGAACCTCTTTCGAAACCTGGCGAGCGAGGGGATCGATCTTTCTGAGAGCTTGCTCAAAGCCCTTAAGGCGACCTATTTAAGAACGGCCCAGGAGGCCATCACCAAATATCATGATGATGCGGCCATCAACGGTCTCGACTTTGACCGTCATGAGGAGGGGATTGCGGTTGATACCTTCACCAAAGGGGTCGAACTGGCCAGCAAGGCTTTTGTGGAAGATCCTTTGAGCATCCCCCTCATTCCCAATTGGAGCCGGGTCACCTCCGCTATCCCTGACTTTTTGGAGAGGTTGAAAAACGCCGTCAATGATGATAACACCTAAATGCCTGATTTTTTCAGATCTGGATGGATGCTTGCTCGATCAGAACACCTACTCCTTCGACCCGGCTCGAACGGCCCTCGGTCTGATCGGGGCGAAAAAAATTCCTCTCGTTCTCGTAAGCAGTAAGACGAGGGCGGAGATGGAGGAGTACCGTAGGCGGCTGAGGAACAAGCATCCTTTCGTTTCTGAAAATGGGGGCGCGCTGTTTATCCCGAAGGGTTATTTTCCATTTCCATTTTCTCATGAGAGGGAGTCGGGGAAATATTTTGTGTTGGAATTGGGGACCTTTTATCCCCAGATCATCCGGGCGTTGGAATTCATCAAGAGAGAGACCGGAATTCAAATCAGGGGTTTTCATGATTTGTCGAAAGAGGATCTTGTCCGTCTTTCTGGTTTGAGCCATGAAGAAGCTGTATGGGCCAAAAAAAGGGAGTACGATGAGCCGTTTCTGATCGAAGGCGGGAAGAAGGAGATTGAAATCGTTCAAAAAAAGATAAAAGAGAGAGGTTTGAATTATGTCTGGGGAGGAAGGTTTCATCACATTCTGGGGAAAAACGACAAGGGGAAAGCAACCCAGATTTTGATCGATCTCTACAAAAAAGAGTTTTCTTCCATTTCGACCGTGGGAATTGGAGATACCGCGAATGATCTGCCCATGCTTCAAGTGGTGGAACATCCAATTTTTCTGAAAGGAGAAGAAAACCTATCGTCCGAGATCTTACGAGTCAAGAACCTGATCCTCGTTGAAGGAAGAGGGCCTCAGGCATGGAACGAGGCGATCTTAGGCGTTTTGGGAGAGTTAAAAATTTAGAAAGGAGAGAGCGCGATGCAATTTTTCTACTGGTTTGTCTTGCTGATCGCTGTAGGGATTGCCATTTTTGCGTTGCAAAATTCGAGTGCTCCACTGATCACCGTGAAATTCTTGGTATGGAATTTTGAAACTTCTCTCATCTATACCATTTTAGGGTCTGCAGGGGTAGGAATTTTGATGATCCTATTCCTGTGGATCCCAAAGGCTATCCGTGCTTCCTTGAAATTGAGAGAATTGAAGAAGAAGGTCGAGAATCTTGAAAAGATGGTCTATGGACCGTCTCCCTCGATACAGAAAACGGAGCCCCATCAAAAGCCATGAAAAAGGGGATCATCATCCCTATCTACCTTAAACCCCGCGTTCCCCAGGCCCTGCCAATGCTGGAGGGGCTTCAATTGGCAAAGAGGGCGATCGGAAGTCTCAATCATTTGGCAGATCAGGATTTCACGCTCATCCTCCCCGTCTGTTTTGACGTTGCTCAGGAAACTCAGGAAGATGTCCTTTCAGAGATGGATCAATCTATCAGGAGGGAGATCAGAACCCTCCGGCAGGAGAGGGTATTGATCTTTTCGTCCCATCAGCTGAGCCATTTGAACGAATATTTCATTCAGAAGAATTTCAATCAGTTTTCCCTCCTCATCGATCTCAAGGGATTTTCGAAAATCCGAAACGTAGGGCTTCTGCTTGCCCAGTCCTTAGCCATAGACGTAGCCATTTTTATTGACAATGATGAAGTGGTAGAAGATCCGAATTATCTAAGGATTGCCTGTGAGCATCTCGGGAAAAGATGGAATGGGAAAGAGGTGCTTGGAAAGGGAGGTCTTTATCTCAACCAGGATGACACAATCTTTCTGCCCTCACCACGTCTCTGGTGGAGGTTTCTGTGGAATAAGACCAAGTGGATGAATCGTGTGTGGAGAAAGATCCTCTCATCGAAAGATCGACTCGTTCCTACCCCAATGCTTTTGGGAGGAAATCTTGTTCTCCACCGGTATCTTTTTCGCAGCATCCCCTTTGATCCCTATATCCCAAGAGGAGAGGATACGGACTATCTGGTCAATGCCAGCCAGCTGGGGTTCTCAATCCTGTTTGACAAGGAACTCCGGATCAAACACCTTCATCCCGAGAGAACCGAGGTCTATTTCTTGGAAGAGTTGCGAGGAGATATCGAACGCTTTCTTTATGAGCGGGAGAAGGTGAAAGGAGGTTTGACCCTCCCTCTCGATCCCTATCCAGGGTATTTTCTCAAGTGGACGCTCTACCCGAAAGCCCTCTTAACCTCGCTCCTCCTCAGCGTGGACTATCTCACGAAAGGAGAGTGGGAAAAGGCGTGGAGATGCATCGGTCCGATCGGGCTTCTTTTGAGGCGACGAGAAGGGGGAAGGCTCAAATATCTGAAATTCAGGGCAGATTGGGAAAGGGCCATGGCAGGGATCCAGAAGGAAGGACTGAATTCCATCCTCAAAAACTGCTGGGTTCGGTAGATTGAAGTAGGTTTGTGGAGAAATCTTTGGAGAGTCAGCTGGAAAAAATTGAAAGGGCCGATATTTTGATTGGCATTCCCAGTTACAACAATGTCGGTAC
>CAYMTD010000018.1:0-2552 GCA_964393245.1 uncultured Syntrophaceae bacterium | reverse complement strand
AAATTGAAAGGGCCGATATTTTGATTGGCATTCCCAGTTACAACAATGTCGGTACGATCGGTCATGTCGTGCGGGCGGTCACGGCCGGACTTGCAAAATATTTCCCAGGAACCAAGGCAGTGATCTTCAATTCGGATGGAGGATCAAGCGATGGCACCCAGGAGGAGGTGAAAAGGGTTCAGATCGAGGATTTCAAGACCATCCTGACCTCTCATCCTGTCCACCCCATCCAGAAGATCGTGATGCCTTACCATGGTGTTCCAGGGAAGGGGAGCGCGTTCCGGGCTATCTTTGAAGCCGCCGAATCCCTTCAGGCAAAGGCATGTGCGGTCGTTGATTCAGATTTGAGGTCAATTACCCCGGAGTGGATGGATCTCCTCCTGACGCCTGTCTATCAGGAAGGATATGACTATGTGGCCCCGCTCTATGCACGTCATAAATTCGACGGCACCATCACCAACAGCATTGTTTACCCCCTGACGCGAACGTTATACGGAAAGAGGGTTCGCCAGCCCATCGGAGGCGATTTTGGCTTCTCTGGAGAGTTGGCGAAATTCTATCTCACCAAAGACGTGTGGAAGACCGATGTGGCGCGGTTTGGTATCGATATCTGGATGACCACCCTCGCCATCGCCGAGGGATACAAGGTCTGTCAGTCCTATTTAGGGGCCAAGATCCATGACGCCAAAGACCCCGGAAGCCAACTGGGGCCCATGTTTGCCCAGGTCGTCTCTTCGGTCTATGGGTTGATGACCGAATATCAAGACCTTTGGAAGGGGTTAAAAGGATCTCAACCGGTCCCGACCTTTGGGTTTCATTATGAGGTTGGATTGGAGCCCATTTCTGTCAATGTCGATCGGATGATTGAAAACTTTCGATTAGGCGTCAAAGATTTGAAGGAGATCTGGAGAAAGATATTAGTCCGTGACACGGTCCTCTGGCTCGAATCGATTGGGCGGTTATCCAATGAAGCTTTTTCGTTTCCTCAGGATCTTTGGGTTCGCATCGTGTATGACTTTGCCATCGCCTATGCCGAGGGGTCCGTTCATCGTGAACATCTCTTGAAATCGATGATCCCTCTCTATCTGGGGAGGGTCGCTTCCTTTGTGAAAGAAAATTGGGACAGCTCGGCCAAGGAGGTTGAGGAAAAGATCGAAGATCTTTGTGAGGTCTTTGAGAAAATGAAACCCTATCTGATTGAGCGCTGGACCACAGAATGAATACAGAAATAAACCCGTGATCATGTCTCGTGTCCCGTGCCGGGAGACGGAAAACGCCTGCCTGCCGGTAGGCGGGGAATTTGTGATTTGAGGTTTTAGACGCTTTGCGCTACGCTCTATGCGCATTGCTAAAAGAGGGGGAGGTGAAAGTTATGGGAGAGGTCTGGAGGGTTGCCATCACGGATTCTTTGAATAAATTTCTCGCAAAGGTTCTTACATTCCTGCCTAATCTGCTGGCGATGATCACGATTCTTATTGTCGGGTTTTTCATCGCCTGGGTCGTTAAGATGTTCCTCTTACGGGTCTTAAAAGCCGTTCAGTTTGATCGGATGAGCGAGAAGTGGGGATTGACGTATGTCTTTTCTAAAGGGGGACTCTCTTACTCCCCTGCTCATCTCTTAAGTCGATTCTTCTATTGGATCATTGTCCTCATCACCCTCATTCTGGGAATTAATGCCCTTGAGTTGACTGCGACGCAACATCTCATCGCCCAGTTTTTCAATTATCTGCCCCATCTTTTTGCTGCGGTGTTGATTCTCGTGATTGGCTATTTGATCGCACTCTTTCTTGGTCAGGCCACACTCGTTGCGGCCGTGAATACGCAGATGGAATCCGCCCGGCTCCTCAGCCGTGCGGTGCGCTGGTTCATCATCATCCTTTCTCTGACCATGGCCCTCTATCAGTTGGGCATTGCCGAGAATGTCATCGTTGCCGCTTTCACCATCCTCTTTGGGGGGATCGTTCTTGCGCTGGCGATCGCCTTTGGATGGGGAGGGAGAGAGTTAGCGAAAGATTTCCTTGAAAAGAACTATAAAAAGAAGGAGAAAGAGGAGAAACCAGACCAGATTTCTCACATCTGAAGGTGCCGTAACAACTGGTCAAAGAGCATTAGGTCGATGCACCTGAAGGATTACATTATTGCCCCCGCGATCAACTACGGAATCCTCCCTTATCTCGAGCTCTTTGCAATGCTGAGACCCTTGAGAAGAAAACTCTATGGGGAAGGACAGAGGAGAAGGATCTTTTTTTCAAGGGATGCCCTGAAAAAAGTTGGAATTATCCCTCCGAAGTTATTTGCTTTCTTTCAACTGCCGCTTCTTTCTCCCGTCGAGGTTTCAGAACTGAATCAAGCCACCCAGGAATACCAGGGAAAATATGGTGCGGCATCATTGAAAAAGGCAGGAAGGGAACAGGGAAGGCTCTTTGTTCGAAAGGGATTCCTCAGGAGCATCACTCCAGATAATCCCTTCACGGCGCACAAGTTTTTGATGAGTTGTTTTTCTCTTTTCATCGGAGCTAAAGATTACATGGGACGTGTTGAGATGGGGAGGT
>CAYMTD010000017.1:0-16996 GCA_964393245.1 uncultured Syntrophaceae bacterium | reverse complement strand
TGATATTTATCTGGTTTTTCAAGAACAGGTTTCTTTTCCCCGTGTCATGCTGAACCCGGTTCAGCATCTCACAAAACAAGGCCTTTTGAGACCCTGAAACAACCCATGAAACCAGTTCAGGGCATGGTTCAGGGTGACAGAACAGGGTAAATTCCAAAACTAGTTTGGACAAGAGTGTAAAGTGACTAAAGTTACCAAGCCGACTGAGGACAACCGTGACCCTTCCAATTCTTGGCACTTTAGTCACTCATAATCCTAGTCACTTTTTAGGCACTTTAGTTATTTAATCGCCCTGATCGGCCTTCTTCTTTAGTTCATCCAGGACATTCATGGCTTCAAGTGGAGTCAATTGATCGATCTTGAGCTTTTTCAAAAGCGCCCGAATGGGATCGGCCGGAACGAATAGGGAGGGTTGAACAGGGGGGGCAGGTTTTGTCCCTGTTATTTTCGATTTTGCAATCTTTGGCAATCCCATAGAATCCAACTCGCCTCGCTCCAGATTGGACAAAATCTCCTTTGCCCGGCCAATCACCTTTTGGGGGAGCCCAGCGAGCCTCGCTACCTGGATACCGTAGCTCCGATTGGTCCCCCCTTCGACGATCTTTCTCAGAAAGATGATCTCTCCTCCCCATTCCCTTACAGCCACATTGTAATTTCTCACCCTCTCCTTGGTCAAAGACAGCTCCGTCAGTTCGTGATAATGGGTTGCAAAGAGCGTCTTCGGCCTGAGGGTGGGGTGATCATGAAGGTATTCCGCTACCGCCCAGGCGATGCTCAAACCGTCGAAGGTGCTGGTCCCCCTTCCGATCTCATCCAAAACCACCAAGCTCCTCGATGTGGCCTGGTTCAAGATGCGGGCTGTCTCCATCATCTCCACCATGAAAGTGCTCTGTCCCCTCGTGATATTATCCAGGGCTCCTACCCGCGTGAAGATGCGGTCAACCACCCCGATCTTTGCCGCCCTGGCAGGAACGAACGATCCCATCTGAGCCATGGCGATCATGAGAGCGACCTGCCTTAAGTAAGTCGATTTGCCAGCCATGTTAGGCCCGGTAATGATGAGAATCTGATGTTCCTGGTTATTCAGAAGGGTATCGTTGGGAACAAATCTCTCAGCAAGGTTCATCCTTTCCAGGACAGGATGCCTGCCATCCTCAATGACAATCTCTTCCCCCTCATCGACCACGGGTCGGCTGTAATCATAACGATCGGCTACCTCTGCCAGAGAACAGAGGGTATCCAACAGGGCAACCGCTGAGGCTGTCTTCTGGAGCCTGGGCGTCTGGTCAGACACTTTTCCCCGGATCTCTTCGAAGAGCCGGTATTCCAATTGGCAGATGGCTTCTTCGGCCCCTAACACCTTAGCCTCAAATTCTTTGAGCTCCGGTGTAATGAAGCGTTCCGCATTGACCAGGGTCTGCTTTCGTTCATAATGCTGCGGCACCAGGTGAAGGTTGCTCTTGGTCACCTCAATATAATATCCGAAAACTTGATTGTATCGAACCTTCAGAGAAGAGATCCCGGTCTTCTTTCTCTCTTCTGCTTCAAGATGGAGGATCCACCCTTTGCCTTCGCGGCCAATCTGTCTCAGATCATCCAGCTCCCGATTATAGTCCAATTTGATGAGCCCGCCTTCTCGAACGGACAAAGGGGGATGCTCGACGATGGAGGAATCCAGAAGGTGATGAAGGTCTTCAAAGCTCTCAAGGTCGGACGAAATCTCTTTCAGGATCGGGGAGCCAAAGGCCTGGAGCAAGATCTTCAGATCGGGCAGGTTCTTGAGCGAAAGCTTGAGTGCCACGAGATCTCGCGCATTCGCATGTCCGAGAAAGATTCGAGAGGTCAACCGCTCCATATCCTGAATTCCCTTTAAAGCCTCCCTCAACTGCTTCCGTTCGATCTGCTTCCCCTTCAGTTCCGAAACGCCCTCCAGGCGCCGGTCGATCTCCTGAATGTCCATCACGGGGTAGTTCACCCACTGTTTCAATTTTCGGCTTCCCATACCCGTCATAGTCTCATCCAGCACCCAGAAGAGAGACCCCTTTTTGCCCTGGTCGAAGAGCGATCGGGTGAGTTCTAAATTCCTTTTGGCTACCTCATCGATGACCATAAAGTCCTGAACACGATAGAAGGCGATGGAACGGATGTGGGAAAGAGGCTTCTTCTGATTCTCTTCCGCATAGTGGAGAACCAAGGAGGCTGCCCGAGAGGCCAGCGGAGACCGCTGAAGTTCCGACGCACCCTCCGTTTCGCTCAAGGGAAGGATAGAATCGAATTTCAAATCCTCTAAATAGTTAACCAACCCGTTCTCGAAACTCTTCTTAAATCTTTCAAAACAGGGGTGCTGCTGAAAGAGCTTCAGGGAAACAGCCTCCTTCGGCTCGTTTCGAAGGGCTTCATTGAGAAAAGGTTCAAAGCCTGAGATTTGAGTCGTTTTCAATTCACCGGTCGAGATGTCTAAAAAGGCGAGGCCAAAGACCTCTCCCTCGGCACAGAATCCCATCAGGTAATTACTCTCTCCTGTGGCCAGTTGCATCGTATCCAAAGCAAGGCCCGGAGTGAAAACCCTCACCACCTCTCTCTTCACAATCCCCTTGGCGAGCTTGGGATCTTCCACCTGGTCACAGACGGCGACCTTGTAGCCTTTCTGAAGCAGTTTTGAGATGTAGGTTTCAGCCGCAAAATGAGGAACGCCGCAGAGCGGGACACTGTCCTTCTTTCCTTTATCCCTTGATGTCAAAGCGATGTCCAGTTCCTTTGAGGCGACCTGGGCATCCTCAAAAAACATTTCATAGAAATCTCCCATTCGGAAGAAGAGGATGGCATCCGGATACCGGCTCTTGATCTGAAGATACTGTTTGATCATCGGGGTAAGAGGTTTCATAGCTACCGTCAAGGGGCAGGGTTAAGGCCGGGAAGCCAGTTTCGTGTCTGGTCAAGGGGTTAAGGCTAAAGATTTAAAGACTGAAGACTTAGCCTGTAGACAAAACTGGCATCTTTGCCCTCACCCTTAAACTGAAGACTTTCTAAGCTAATCTAACAGAATCTTATTGGGTTGTAAAATGGAAATCCAAAGGCAGTTCGGAGTGATGAGTTCGCCCTGAACCATTTAAGGTTCAGGGCAGCCATGCACCCAACGTGGTGCATGGCGGAGTCTAGGTGTCTAGGATCGGGAAGAGCTATGAGTTCCCTTATGCCCTATGCTCTTTGCTTCTTCAAGGTGTCAGCGGAACAACATCGAGGCCCATGGTCTCGGGATATCCTAACATGATGTTCATATTTTGAATCGCCTCGCCGGAGGCCCCTTTGACCAAATTGTCGATGGCCGTCACAATGACTCCCCGGCCACCCGATGCACCTACGACGATGCCGATATCACAGTAATTTGACCCGCGAACATCCTTCGTATTGGGAACTTTCTCGTTGGGATAGAGTCGAATAAAGGGTTCCTTGCCATAACACTCTTCAAATACCTCCGCCACATCGCCCGCCTTCACTTTTTGGTTGAAGTTTACATAAAGGGTCGTCAAAATTCCTCGGTCCATAGGTATCAGATGGGGAACAAAGTTCACTTCTATCCTTCTTTTTGCCAACTGACTCAATTCTCCCTCGATCTCCGGAAGATGTCGGTGTTTGTATATGTTATAGGCCTTCACCCCTTCGTTCACCTCACAGAAAAGGGACCCGAGCGCCACATCCCTCCCCGCACCGCTCACTCCCGATTTGGAATCCACTACAATCGTTTCATAGGCGATCATTCCTTTTCTAACGAGAGGAATTAAGCCAATCAATGCTCCCGTAGGGTAGCACCCGGGGTTTCCAACGATTCTTGCCTTTCGAATCTTTTCTCGGTGGAGTTCTGGAAGTCCATAGACCGACTCCTCAAGGAGTCTGGGACAGGTATGCTCTTGATACCATCTCTCATAGACCTTGGAGTCTTTGAATCTAAAATCAGCACTGAGGTCAACGACCCTCTTTCCTTTCTCAACAAACAACGGGACCGTCTCCATTGCCGTCTTGTGAGGAACAGCGGTGAAGATGAAATCGGTCTTTTCGGAAACCTGATCTATGTTTAACTCCTCACACTTCAACTGGAGATCTTTCATTACGGAAGGAAAAACCTGATCCATCGGAAACCCGGCATATTTCTGTGAGGTCAGGGCTGTTACCTCCACCTCCGGATGGCGAAGGAGAAGTCGAAGAAGTTCAATTCCGGTGTATCCCGTTGCTCCAATGATTCCCACTCTCGTTTTCATACCTCACCCCTTCCAGGTTTCGTTGGGTTATTGAGTTTAGAAACTGAACCCAAGGAACCCTATAAACCCAAGAAACTCAACAAACTAAAAAAGGGAGGTGCCATCACCTCCCTTTTCAAAGGAATTGACGATGGCCATGGACTTATCTCTTGGAGTACTGGGGTCTGCGTCTCGCCCCCCTTCTGCCGTATTTCTTCCGCTCCTTGACCCTCGAGTCGCGGGTCAAGAAACCTGCCTTTTTTAGGGCATCTTTGAACTCTTGGTTGTACAGAATGAGGGCTTTTGAGATTCCATGACGGATGGCCTCGGCCTGGCCCGTGCCTCCTCCCCCATGAACATTGACGGTCACGTTGAACTGGTTGCGAGTCCCGGTCAGATCGAAGGGCTGGAGGATGACCATCTCACTCGTTTCTCTCCCAAAAAATTCCTTCAATGTCCTCTCGTTCACAACGAATTTCCCTTCTCCCGGCTCCAGCCATACCCTTGCAATCGATGTCTTTCTCTTTCCTGTTGCGTAGATCGGTTCTGCCACGTCCCTTCTCCTTTTCACCCCCACCCTCCCCCCTTAAGGAGGAGGGCTGGGAGGGGGCTCTTTTCTTAGCTGTTATTTCAAGTCAAGGGGTACAGGATTTTGCGCCTTGTGGGGATGGGTCGGCCCCGCATAAACTTTCAGCTTTCGAAGCATCTGCCTCCCCAGACTGTTCTTTGGAAGCATTCCCTTGACGGCCACGCGGATCATTTCAGCGGGCTTCTTGGTTAGGAATTTTTCTGCACTCATCGCTTTGATCCCACCGGGATAACCCGTGTAGTGATAGTACGTTTTGTTTCTCAGCTTTCTTCCGGTTAAACTCACCTTCCCCGCATTGACGACCACGATAAAATCTCCCGTATCCACATGGGGGGTATAGGTGGGTTTATGCTTTCCCCTCAAGACCCTGGCCACACCCGCAGCGAGCCGGCCCAGCACCTTTCCTTCTGCGTTGACCAAATACCAGTGGCGAGCGACTTCTTCTTTCTTTGCTTGGTAGGTCTTCATCTTATTCCTTTCAAATACTATCTTTTAAGATAAGCTTCTCCCTTGTGTCAACCCTTACCTCTTTCTTCTTCTGCTCGAGACGTATTTTTCCCACAAGAGGATTACCGGGCTGGCGATATAGACCGTGGAGTAGGTTCCTGAGATCAATCCAACGATAAAGGCTGTTGTAAAGTCGTGGATCACCGGTCCTCCAAAGAAGAAAAGGATGAGCACCACCATCATGACCGTCCCTGAGGTAAGAATGGTTCTTCCGAGGGTCTCATTGATGCTCACATTGAAAATCGTCTCCAAGCTCTCCTTCCTCATCTTCTTGATATTCTCTCTCACCCGGTCAAAAATGACGATCGTATCATTAATCGAGAATCCGATGATCGTCAGGATCACGGCCAAAAGAGGAAGGGAATATTCGAGCTGAAAAAATGAAATAGCGCCGTAGGTAATCAGGATGTCATGAAGAAGGGCAACAATCCCTCCAAGGCCGAACGCTACGGTTCTGAATCTCCATGCCACGTAGATCAAGATGGCAGCAAAAGAAAGCCCCACCGCCCAGAGAGCTTTTCTCTTCAGGTCTTTTCCGACCTTTGGACCCACGACCTCCACCCTCCGAATTTCCGGCGTTTTATCCTTGAATCGCTCCTGAAGGGAGGTCTGGATCTTCTTGGACATTTCCTCCAAATCCTCAGAGGTTTTCTCAACCCGGATTAAAAACTCATTCTCGCCGCCAAAATTCTGAACATTGGCCTCTTTCGAACCCATGGCTTCCATGGTGCTTCGAACCTCTGAGACATGGACCGGTTTTGAAAACCGAATCTGGATGAGAAGACCTCCTGCAAAGTCCACCCCATATCTCAACCCCCCGTGCAAAAAGATGGAGCCAAGGCTGAGCAGGATCGCGACAGTCGAAATCCAGACGGTATATTTCTTCTTCCCGATAAAATCGATCCGCGTATTCGGTGGAATCAATTCCATAGAACAACCATGCCTGTCATCCCCACCCCCTTTCAGATGGGCAGGGAGAAGAATTAGATGCTCAATCTCTTCACGTTCAACTTAAGCGTGAGATAGTCAAACATCCATCGGGTCACAAATACAGCCGTAAAAATATTGGCCACAATCCCCCAAAAGAGAGTGACCGCAAACCCTCTCACCGGACCGGTTCCGAATTGATACAGAAACAAAGCTGCAATCACAGTGGTCAAATTCGAGTCGATGATGGTCGTAAAGGCCCGATGATAGCCCTGGTCAATGGCAGCGCGCGTTGTCTTCCCCCACCGCAACTCCTCTTTGATCCGCTCATGCACCAGGATATTCGCATCCACAGCCATTCCGACCGAAAGGACCAGACCGGCAATACCCGGCAGCGTAAGGGTTGCCCGGAAAATGGAAAGGACCGCAAAGACCAAAAGAACGTTCAAAATCAGCGCGATATCCGCAATTATTCCTGAAAGTCGATAGTAGAAGATCATGAAGAGGACGATCAGAATAGCGCTCATGACGATGGAGAGGAACCCCTGGCGTATGGAATCCTGTCCTAAAGACGGTCCAACAGTTCTCTCCTCAATGATCTTGACCGGTGCGGGCAGGGCCCCGGCTCTGAGGACAATGGCTAAATCGCTGGCTTCCTTCATATCGAACCGGCCGGTGATCTGAGCCCTTCCTCCGGGGATTCTCTCCTGGATGACCGGAGCGGAATAGACATTATCATCCAGGATGATCGCTAACCTCTTCTTCACATTGGAACCTGTTATCTGTTCAAAAAGCTTCGCCCCCACATCATCAAACTCGAGCGCCACGTACGGGTCCCCGAACTGACTATCGATCGCCACGCGAGCATCTTTAAGATACTCGCCAGTCATCACGGTCCTCTCCTTCAAAAGAAACGGGACCCTTCTCACTCCCCCTGTCTTAGGATCGATAGACCGTTGATAAAGAATGATGCTTCCCTCTGGGAAGCTCCCTTTTAAAGCAGCATCAATGTCCCCTTCCTCATCCACCAGCTTGAATTCCAAAAGGGCGGTCCGTCCGATCAGGTTGATGGCCCTCTGGGGGTCTTTGATACCTGGCAATTGAATCAGAATTCGATCAGTACCCTGGAGAGTAATTTCAGGCTCAGATACGCCAAACTGGTCGATTCGGTTCCGAATCGTCTCGAGGGCCTGGTCAATGGCATTCTTCTTTACCTGGTCGGCCTGCCTGCTGTCTAAAACGAGAGCGACTTTCCAGATTCCTTTCTCCTGGGGAGTTGAGGAAAGTTCTTGCATCATGGGATAGCGCTGACTCAGAATCTTCTCCCACTTGGTCTTTTCCCCTGAAACTTCCAAAACAATTTGATTGCTTCCCTCCCTCTCCAGTTTTCCAAAGGGAATGCCGTTCCCTTTCAGATCGTCTCTCAGGCTGCTTCTGACCCTCTCCACATAGCTTTCGACAGCTTTTTCAGCCTCGACTTCAAGGATAAGATGCATTCCTCCCTGCAAATCGAGACCCAGGTGAATCTTCTCCGAGGGAATGACCTTACCGTACCAGGGCGGCAATTGATCCGTCAGGGTTGGCAAAACGAGCAGGACAGCAAAAACAACCACTGCCGCGTAAAGGATAAGTCGCCACTTCAAATTTCTTAGCATGAAATGTCCCTTTTAATCTACGTTAGCCCGTACGGCCACACAAAATGAAACCAAGAGCGAACGACGCTCTTGGTAAAAAATTTAAATAGCCTATCTGACGACATTTTGCAAGGGGAAATCGGGGGGATCCTACTTCACATCACTCCACTTTCCGTATCTCTCTCTCAAGATGCGGTGGAGGATTTTCCCCGTCGGAGTCATGGGCATCTCTTCATCTTTGATGAAATCGACAGACTTCGGAATCTTGTATCCTGCGATTTTCCCTTTGCAATACTCAATCAGTTCCATCTCCGTTGCGGTCTTCCCCTGATGGAGCGTCACTACAGCCTTGACCGCTTCACCCCATTTTTCATGAGGAACGCCGATCACAGCCACATACTTCACCGCGGGATGGGATCCCAACAGATTCTCCACCTCGGATGGGAAGACGTTCTCCCCCCCGGTGATAATCATATTCGCCTTCCGGTCCACCAGGACATAGTATCCGTCTGGGTCCCTGTAGGCCATATCCCCTGCTGAAAACCACTCTCCCTGGAAGACCGATTTTGTCCTCTCTGGGTCCTTCCAGTATTCCTTAAACACATGTGGGGTTCTCGAATAAAGTTCTCCCACCTGGCCATCCGGAACCTCATGGCCATTCTCATCTAAGATCTTGATCCGATCTGTGCCCCAGATCTCTCTCCCGATGGATCCTAATTTCTTAAACTGTTCCTCCGGTCTTAGCAGCGTCACCAGGCCGGCTTCTGTTGAACCATAGGCCTCCCAGAGCTCCGCATTCTTAAAATACTCCATGATCGCCAGCTTCGTATCCTTCCTCGCGGGAGCGGACGAAATGAGAAGCTGACGGATCGAACTGACATCGATACTCTTCTTCACTTCATCCGGAAGAGCCAGCATCATGATGTAGTGTGTGGGAACGAGGGAGGTGAACGTAATCCTCTCCTTTTCAATCGTTTTCAATAGATCTAAGGGATCGAAGCTGACCATGTTGTAGACAAAAACCCTCGCGCTGACGTAGGTATAGGCGAATGAATAGTAGATCGAATTGATGTGGCACATGGGCATGACCAGCATGACGCAATCATCCGGCCTAACGCCCATATTAAGATCACTCAGAAGATACTGGCCAAGGTTCCCCTCGTGGGTTCGGATCACCCCTTTAGGTTTACCCGTCGTCCCCGAAGTGTACATAAGATTCCAGGGGTCATCGGCATCGACGACCACATCGGGTTCCGCAGGCGAAGCCTTTGCAATGATCGATTCATACGACTGATAACCCTCCGGGGTTTTATCATCTCCGAAGTATACGAAACCCTCCGGTGGTATGGTGGGAAGTTTGTTTCGAATTGAATTAACCGTCTGCACAAAATCCTTCGCAACCAAAAAGGCTTTGCATTCAGAATGGTTCACAATATACTCGATCTCAGGAGGGGCGAGACGGAACATAATTGGCACAGTAATTTGTCCTGCTTTCGCAGCCGCCGCATAGATCTCCATCCATTCGACGCAGTTATAGGCCAGGATGGCGAAGCGATCTCCTTTCTTGACCCCTAATTTAGCCAGGGCATTGGCTAACCGACAGCTCCTTTCATTCCATTCCTTGAAGGTCATCTTTCGAAATTTGTCCCCTGCACCTGGCTTATCGGGGTATTGCATAGCCATCATCTTCAGGACTGTTCCCGCAGTCATCCATTTGCTGATCGTCATAAAGCACCCCTTTCTTAATCCCTCCTCTCTCCTTTATCGAGCAAGAAGGCAGGATTATTTACTCAAATTATTTGTGATTTTTATTACATTGATTAGCACTCAGTAAATTTTTTGTCAAGGAGTTTAAAATTACTTGTTATTATACGGTTTTTAGTGTATATAGCCTTAAGAATTTGAGAAAGGAGAGTTCTCTATGGAAATCGAAGAATACTACTTCCCGGATGACATCTACTATCATAAGGAACACTATTGGGCAAAGGTCGAAGGAGATAGAGTGACGATGGGGACGAGCGATTTCGCCCAGAAATTAGCAGGCCAGATCGTCTATGTGGAGTTGCCCAATGTTGGGAGAACAGTGGAGCAAGGAAAACCCTGTGGCTCCATGGAGTCCGGGAAATGGGTTGGAAGGATCTACGCCCCTGTCTCCGGAAAGGTCGAAGCCTCTAACCAGGATCTTGAGGATGCCCCTGAGCTAATCAACGAGAGTCCTTACGAAAAAGGGTGGATCTGCAAAATCAACCCCTCCAATCTCCAGGCGGAACTCAATAATCTGATGAAAGGAGACAGCCTGAGAGATTTTATCAAGTCCGAGATTGAGCGTGTGAAAAAAATGAATCAAAAAAAATAAGATTTCTTGAAAAACCCGGACTCGTATCTTATAAAATAAGGAGACTCAAGAGACCATTAAACATTCAATGATTGATTCCAGGACGCTTGACCCCGAGTTCAAATTTCTGATCGCCGCGGAGCCGGGAGGGGAGAATATCAAGAGGTGTTTTTCCTGTGGCACCTGCACAGCAGGGTGTCCGGTTAGGGAAGTGACGGACCGATACAATCCGAGGAAAATCATCCGGATGGCCCTTCTCGGAATGAAAAAAGAGGTTCTCTCCAGCCAGTTCATCTGGCTCTGTTCTTCGTGTTACACGTGTTTTGAAAGATGCCCTCAGGATGTCAGAATCCCTGAGCTCATGAATGCCATCAAGAACATCGCTGTCAGGGAGGGTTATCTCCCACGTGCCATGAAGACCCAACTCGATCTCCTCTCCTCCTTCGGTCGTCTCTTAGAAATTACGGACTTTGAAAATGAGAAGAGAAAGGAATCCAACCTTCCTCCCGTCCAGGGTATGACGGAAGACATCCAGAAGATATTAAGGAAGATTGGACTCGCATCGTGATGAAGAAACCAGAGGAGAGGGTTCCTCGCTCTCAATACATTCTCTATCTCGGATGCACGGTCCCGGTCAGGGCCCTGGCATATGAAATGTCAGCCCGAAAAGTGGCTGAGCGACTTGGCATTCAGTTCGTTGATATCCCTGAATTCACCTGCTGCGGCTACCCCATTAAGTCGATCAACCACTATGCCTATCTCCTGATGGCCGCTCGAAATCTTGCCCTTGCTGAGAGGAGGGGCCTGCCCGTCTCTACGCTCTGCAGCTCCTGTGGGGGCTCCATGGCTGAGGCGGCCCATGAGATCGAAGAGGATCCAACCCTCCGTAGAAGGATTAATGAGGATCTCTTTGCAGAACTGGGCATGCGATACGAAGGAAAGGTCCCGGTGCTCCATTTCACACGGGTCCTTCAACTGGCTGCCGGAAGCAAAAGAATTGCGGAACGGATCAAGGTTGACCTCTCTTCGCTCCGCCTCGCCCCACACTACGGATGCCACTACACCAAACCCTCTGCCCTCTTCAACAGGGCCGACGACCCAGAAAACCCCAAGAGTTTGGACGAACTGATCGAAGCGACCGGAGCTCAATCCATCTCCTACGAGGACAAACTGGCCTGCTGCGGGGGAGGAGTCCTGGCGATGGATGAACAGGTTGCCCTTGCCATGGCCCAGAGGAAATTGGAACACGTTCGAACCCAGCAGGCCGATGCCATGGTTCTCATCTGTCCCTTCTGCAGCATCATGTACGAGTCGAACCAGCGCAAAATCGAAAAGGCCTTTGGAACGGAGTATAAATTGCCCGTTCTTTTCTATCCCCAGCTTTTGGGGCTGGCCTTGGGACTGGAGCCAGACGAACTTGGGTTGAAGATGAATCGTGTGAAGACTATCGATCTGATGAAGAAGATTCAGAGAGGGGCCGCCTGAGATGTCCCATTCATCCAAGCCTCCCATTGGTGCCGTGCTTGTAGTTGGGGGTGGAATCGGAGGGATCCAGACCTCTCTCGACCTCGCCGAATCGGGCTTTAAGGTCTACCTCCTCGAAAAGAACCTGAGCATTGGTGGGACCATGGCCCAGCTCGACAAGACCTTCCCTACCAATGACTGCTCCATGTGCATCATGTCTCCCAAACTGGTCGATGCAGGGAGACATCGAAACATAGAAATCTTGACCCATGCAAGGGTCGAGAAGCTGGAAGGAGAACCCGGCCATTTCAAAGTCTTGATCCATAAGAACGCTCGTTACGTCTCGATTGAAGCCTGTAAGGCCTGCGGCGATTGCGTCAAGGTTTGTCCCGTTAAAATCCCGAATGAGTATGAGCAAGGGCTTGTAACCCGAGCAGCCATCTATCAGTCCTTTGCCCAGGCCATGCCAAGCGCCTACGGGATTGATAAAGGAGGAGAGCCTCCTTGCCGGGCTTCCTGTCCTATCCATGTCAATGCCCAGGGATACATCGCCCTTATCACAGCCGGTAAGTTCGAGGAGGCCCTGGCATTGGTCAGAGAAAAAAATCCGTTTCCCGGCATTACCGGTCGAATCTGTACCCATCCCTGTGAAACCGCCTGCCGACGGAAGGATGTTGAACGGGCGGTGGCCATCGATGCGCTGAAGAGATTCCTCTCAGACTTTGAGAAAGAAGACAGGACAGACCTGACCGTTCCTGAAGAGAATGGGAAGAGAGTGGCAATCGTAGGCTCCGGACCCGCTGGTCTTTTGGCTGCCTTCGACCTAAGAAAGAACGGCTATGGGGTTACGATCTTTGAAGCCCTTCCAGCAGCAGGAGGAATGCTCGCGGTAGGGATTCCCGAATACCGCCTTCCCCGCTCGGTTCTGAACAAAGAGATCCAATACCTGCTTCAGCTGGGAGTGGAGTTGAGGCTCAATACGCCCATCGGCAAAGACCTCACCATTCAGGATCTCAAAGCCAAAGGTTACGATGCGATCTTTATCGCCACAGGAGCCCACCAAAGCAGGAAGTTAGGATTGGAAGGAGAAGAGAATGAAGGGGTCATCCATGCCATCGACTTTCTGAGAAAGGTGGCCCTGAAGCACCCGGTGAGGGTGGGAGAAAAAGTGGTCGTCGTTGGAGGTGGCAACGCAGCCATCGATGCCGCTCGAACCGCCTATCGCCTTGGGAGCAAAGAAGTCACGATTGCCTACCGCCGCACCGGAAATGAGATGCCGGCGCAGGAAGAGGAGATCGAAGAAGCGGAGCATGAGGGAATCCACCTTGAATACCTCACTGCCCCTACGAGGCTCGTGATCGAAGATGGAAAGATCCAGGGAATGGAATGCATCCGGATGGAACTCGGAGAACCCGACGATTCGGGCCGACCGAGGCCAGTTCCCATTCCTGGATCGGAATTCAGAATTGAAGCCGATACCATCATCCCAGCAATCAGCCAATCCCCTGATCTCTCCTTCCTCAACGGATTAGACGGGCTCAAGACCTCCCGCTGGGGAGGCATCGAAGCCGATCCGCTCACCCTTGAGACGAGCCTCAAAGGGATTTTTGCAGGGGGCGATGTCGTGACTGGTCCTCAAACCTACATCGATGCCATGTCGGCCGGAAGAAAGGCGGCCATCTCCATCGACCGCTATCTGAGAGGGGAAGACCTGAGGGCCAATCGAGAAGGCGAAGGCCCTCAAAAGGAGTTCATCCAGATCGACGTGGATGGTTTTGAATATCGTGACCGAGCGCCCATGAAGACGCTCCCGATCGAGAGGAGAAGGAGTTTCGAGGAAACGAACCTCGGATTGAGGGAGGCGGATGTGGTGGCGGAGGCGCAGCGCTGCCTCCAGTGCGGAGGGTGTTCAGAGTGTCTCGAGTGCATCAAGGTCTGCGAGGCAAAGGCCATCGATCACAGGATGAAGGACGAAGAGATTGAAATCGAGGTCGGCTCTATTATCCTCTCTCCGGGGTTCGACGAGTTTGAACCCTCTCTCAAGTCGGAATATGGATACGGCCGATTTCCCAATGTGGTTTCGAGTATCGAATTTGAGCGCTTTCTCTCCGCTTCAGGTCCTTTTAAAGGACAGGTCCTCAGACCTTCGGACAGGAAACACCCACAAAAAGTGGCCTGGATTCAATGCGTGGGTTCGAGAGACCCTCATATTGGGAGAGGCTACTGTTCCTCGGTCTGCTGCATGTATGCGACCAAAGAGGCCGTCATCGCCAAAGAGCACGCCCACGAGATGGAGGCGACCATCTTCTACATGGATATGAGGGCCTACGGGAAGGACTTTGACAAGTATATTGAACGAGCAAAAAAAGACTACGGGGTTCGGTACATCCGATCGCGCGTCTCACATGTCAAAGAGAATCCGGTGACCCAAAGTTTGACCATCCATTATGAGACCGAAGAGGGGGAAATGGTTTCTGAGGAGTTTGACATGGTCGTTCTCTCCGTTGGTTTCGAACCCATCAAGAACCATCAGGAGATTGCAGAGACCTTTGGCATTGATCTCAATGGGTATGGGTTTGCAAAGACATCCGTCTTCGAACCCCTTCGGACTTCAAGACCGGGAATATTTGTCAGCGGCTCCTTCTCCGGTCCCAAGGATGTCCCCGAGACCGTAGCTCAAGCCAGTGCCGCTGCCGCAGAAGCCTCCTCTCTGCTCTCTCCGGCAAGAGGAACGCGGGTCACGGAAAAGGAATACGTTCCCGAGAGGAATGTCAATTACGAGGGACCTCGTATTGGGGTCTTTGTTTGCCACTGCGGAATCAATATCGGGGGAGTGGTGAATGTCCCTGCTGTGGCCGAATATGCCCGAGGCCTACCTGGCGTCGTCCATGTCGAAGACAATCTCTACACTTGTTCCCAGGACACTCAGGAATTGATAAAGAAGAAGATCGAAGAGCATCGTTTGAACCGCGTAGTTGTGGCTTCCTGTACGCCACGGACCCATGAACCTCTCTTCCAGGATACGATTCGCCAAGCAGGTCTCAATCGCTATCTGTTTGAAATGACTAATATCCGGGATCAGTGCTCATGGGTCCATATGCAACAACCCGAAGAAGCCACGGAGAAGGCAAGAGATCTCGTCCGGATGGCGGCGGCCAAGGCAGCCCTCCTCGATCCGCTTCCCACGCAGATGGTCGAGATGAATCAGAAGGCGTTGGTCATCGGCGGGGGCCTGGCCGGGATGACCGCTGCGAAAAAGATCTCCCTGGCAGGCTATGAGGTCTACTTGATCGAAAAGGAATCTCTGCTGGGTGGAAAAGCCAGAGAGATCTATACCACTCTCGACGGTGAGGATGTCCAGTCTCACTTGGAGCGCCTCATCAAAGATGTGGAGAAAGATCCGCAAATCCATCTCTTGCCGAAGACGGCCATTGAAAAGATCGACGGATTTGTGGGGAATTTCAAAACCCGGGTTCGAAACGGGAATGGGTTCAAAGAGCTCACCCATGGGGTGACCATTGTCGCCACAGGAGCAGAAGAATACCGACCCAAAGAGTTTCTTTACGGCAGGGATGCTCGGGTCATCACGCAAAAGGAGTTAGAGGAAAGAATCGCCCAAACGCCCGACTCCCTCAAGACCTTAAAGAATGTCGTCATGATCCAGTGTGTTGGCTCGAGAAATGGCGATCGTCCTTACTGCAGCCGCATCTGCTGTTCTGTGGCGATCAAGAATGCGCTCAGGTTGAAAGCCCTGGTTCCTGATCAAAGTATCTATATCCTCTATCGCGATATGCGCACCTACGGGTTCAAAGAAGACCTTTATGAGAAGGCCAGAGAGCAAGGAGTCCTTTTCGTTCGCTACGAACCGGAGAGAGAACCTCGGCTGGAGGCGGAGGCGGATGGTTTAACCGTGGCCGTCTACGAACCTATCCTTCGAGATGACCTGCTCATTCATGCCGACCTCTTGGTCCTGAGTCCTGGAATCGTCCCTAACCATGACAATGAGAACCTCTCGAAGATGTTGAAGGTTCCTCTCAACGAAGACGGTTTTTTCCTCGAAGCCCATATGAAACTGAGACCCGTCGATTTTGCTACTGAGGGGATCTTCCTCGCTGGGTTGGCTCATAGTCCAAAGTCGATCGATGAGACGATCTCGCAGGCCAATGCGGCCGTGGCTCGGGCCCTCACTTACCTTTCCAAAACGCACCTTGAGACGATCGGCACCGTTTCTGAAGTGGATGAGAAGAAGTGCATCGGCTGCGGTTTATGCGAGAGCCTCTGTCCCTATCAAGCCATTGAGATCGTAACCAAAAGAACAGTCGTCGGTGAGAAGCTGGTGGCCCAGGTGAACAAAGCCCTGTGCAAGGGGTGCGGTGCCTGTGTCGCCTCCTGCCGATCCGGCTCCGTCGATTTGAAAGGATTCACCACCGAAGAGATTGTGGCCCAGATTGAACAGCTCGCTGCAGGGTAGATCATGGAATGGTGAGAACGGGTAGAATTGAGAATTGCCTATGCTAAATTCCAAATCCGAAATGCCAAGCACCAAACAATTTCCAATGTTCAAAATCTAAAATTCGAAATGTTTGGTTGGCGCGGTTTGGGTCATTTGGAGATTGGAATTTTGGATTTATTTGAGATGTGGAATTTGGTGATTGGAATTTGATGATTGAAGTAGCGAAACAAATGCGGAACGGATCAGAAGGGACCTGGCAACCCAAAATTCTGGCTTTCCTCTGCAACTGGTGTTCCTATGCAGGAGCGGACCTCGCAGGAACATCGAGGATTCAGTATTCGCCGAACGTCCGCGTGATCCGGGTCCCCTGCTCCGGTAGGATCAATCCTCTCTTCATCCTGAAAGCCCTGCAGAGCGGAATCGATGGGGTTCTCGTCTCCGGTTGCCACCCAGGGGATTGCCATTATATCAGCGGGAACTATATCGGAAGGAGAAAGTCGGCCACGCTCAAGAGATTCCTTGAATTCCTTGGCATTGAGGAAGGCCGGGTTCAATTCTCCTGGGTTTCTGCAGCAGAGGGAGGAAAATTCTCTCAGGTTGTCGACGAGGTCACCCAGGACGTTAAGAAGTTGGGACCGATCAGAAGACTTGTGAAAAAAGAGGGGTGGGAGTTCGGAGTTCAGAGTTCGGAGTAAAAAATGGAAATGAAATCAAGAATAATAAATCTCCGAACTCCGAACTGAATTTCTCCGAACTTGTTTTAAGGATATGATTGAACAAAAAACCAGAGAAATAGCCAAAGACCTTCTTTCCAAGAAGACCGTCGATCTCGTCATTGGATTTGGGGAGGGG
>CAYMTD010000016.1:0-17379 GCA_964393245.1 uncultured Syntrophaceae bacterium | reverse complement strand
TCGCTTCGCCTCAAGGCGAGGGGTTTTCACCATCCCCGAAGGGGACACTAAATTTTAATGATCGAGCGAGATCTAAATTCGAAACACGAAATCCGGGCGATGCATCCGTAGGGATCAATCCAAAACAATCCCAAATGACCAAATTTCAAATGTTCGAAACGGAAAAGTTTGTAACACTTAATACTACAGCGACAGATCATCAAGAACCCCACCCCCACCCTAACCCTCCCCCTGAAGTGGAGGGGATTTTATGGGGTTTTTCCCCTGCATGGGGGAGATTTTATTGGTTTTTCCCACTTTCATGGGAGTTTTTCCAATTCCTCCCCCTTCAAGGGGGAGGTCAGGAGGGGGATGGGGTATATATGTCGCTGTACTATTAAACGCTTTGAAAAAAAATGCTCTAATCCCCCTTTATCCCCCTTTGTCGAAAGGGGGAAATGTTTCTCCTCCCTTTGGAAAAGGGAGGTGGGGAGGGATTTTTAGTTCCTGTTATGCCGAGTGAGGGTTGGAGAGAGGGTTGATCCCCCTCTCTCCAACCCCTTTGCATTGAGCAAGAAGCACCCCGATCTGGTCGTTCATATTTTGCGTCTCGATCGCTCGCTCCAGAAGAAGGACCGCGGCCTCCCTTCTGCCCGCAGAAATGAGACGCTCCGCAAAGGAGTAAAGAGAGGCAGGGCCATCATATCCCATGTTTTTCATCTGATCGAGGAGCTCAAGTGCTTGCTCCCTTTTTCCGCCAATCAAATAGGCAGCCGAAAGGAGGGCTATGGCAGAGGGATACTGAGGCTCCTTGACGATCAGGCCTTCGAGAGTGGAGATGGCGTGATCGACATCCCCCAAGCAAAATTTGCAAAGGGAGTAGTTAAAGGCCGCCTCTTTAAAGTTCGGGTCTAGCTCCATGGCTCGAGCGGATGCGAGCCGGGCGTCCTCATATCTCCCGAGTTTCAAATAGGCATAACCCAGATTGAAATGGGCTTTCGGATTTTCGGACTGGAGTTTGATGCATTGTTGCCACAATTGGGCCGCCTCCATATATCTTCCAAGCTCTCCCGCCTGAACCGCAAGCTCATAGAGGGATGGAAAATCCATTCCTCTCGTTTCAAGCTTCTTCCTCCCCAAGAGAAAGTATGCCTCTCCTTTTTTCTGGTTCTTATTCATATTGAGCTTCCCGTAATGATGAATGGGCACACTACATTCTTTGATCTTAATCCCGGCCCTCCTCAGGGAATGTTCCACCAGCTCATGAACCGGATGTTCAAAATGGATACGACGATCATTGGGAAACAGCCTCACTTTTTTCCCAGGGAACCACCCTGTCCCCGCCTCTTCATTGTATCTTCCGTCATTGGCTGTCCATCCGGAGATGTTGACCGGTTCCACATAGTTCCTGGTCGTCAGTGAATAGGCCACCGGCTGGGCGTTTCTCTCTTTAACGATCTGGGTCAGGCGACTGCGATCAACTTCAGAGATGACCTCGTCAGCATCGAGGATGAAAATCCACTTCCCGGTGGCTTTGGAAAGGGAAAAATTTCGAGCGGCCGAGAAGTCATCAGCCCATTCATAGTCATAGACCTTTGCTCCAAAGGCCCTGGCGATCTCTCTTGTCCTGTCGGTTGAGCCTGTATCGACCAGAATCATCTCATCCACCAGGGATTTCACGCTCATCAGCGATCGGGGCAAGTTCTCTTCTTCATTTCTCACGATCATACAGAGAGAGACCGTCCCTATTGATTCAGGATCAATACCCTTCGCTCCTAACCGATTCCGCATCTCAAGGGCAGCAGAGAGGATGCCATCGTCAATGCCAAAGCTAATCATCGCCCCTTCTATTTCGGACATGGCGGCATCGTTCTTACCTTGCTGGATCAACAGATCGATCAAAAGAAAGGCGATCCTCCGATTCAGTGGATAAAGGGCCTTAGCCTCCTGAAATATCCTTTCTCCCCTTTCAAAATTCTGTCTCTCTATGATGGTCTGGTGGTATGAAGTGATCGCATCGGTCAGGGTCGGAGAGAGGATGACCCCTCGTTCCAGAAGGTTCAAAGCCTCTTCCTTTTGATCAAGATTCCACTTCAATACACCCAGGTTTGTATAGGGCTCGCCATAGCCTGGGTCTAACGTCATGGCCTTCCGAAAAAAACTCTCTGCCCCTTCTTTGTCTCCCTTTCTGTAAGCCACCATTCCCTTGAGATTCCATCCAAAAGAGGAATCGGAATGAAAGGAAAGAACGAGATCTGTTATCTCTTCAGCCTCTTTATGACGCTCCAAGCCCTCTTCGCAGTACGCTACTCTCTCCAACTTCCAGATATCTCTGCCCTCTGACGGCATTCTGTTAAGGACTCCCAGGGCTTCTTCAAACCTTTTTGAGTCGATCAATATTTCGGAAAGCATCTGATAGAGCCTCCTCTCATTGGGAAAACGAGCAATTCCTTCTGAAAGGGTCTCCACGGCCTTTCTCACTTGATCTTTCTGATTGAGCTCATCGGCCTTCTCCATCAGATGGATCGTCAGAAGTTTCACACCGAGAGGGCCTTTTGCATCATGCCTTTTCCACTTCTCCTGAAAGAGTCTTCGGTTCCTCGCAAGGGCGTCCGCGTAATTGATTCCATTTCCGACGAAGCTCCGGCTTCCGTAATGGTGGATGAAGACATCCCCGGCAATGAGATTCCGGTAACCTTCAAGGGAAGCCCGTAGGCAGAAATCATCATCCTCAAAATTGCCCGAGCCAAACTGTTCATCGAGGTAACCGATCTTCTCCATCAACTCCCGCCTGAAGAGCATGCAGAAACCGACGATTCGTCTGACTGGAATCCGTCGGCCCAAGTTCCTCTCTCTGAAGGATCGGGCATACTCCTCCAGGCGGTCGATGGAGCCATAATCGACGCGGGGAACTCTTTGGGGTCCGCTGATCGCATTCGTCATGGGGCCAACGATTCCGACATCAGGAGCGCTCTTCAGACATCGAAGCATCCCTCCGAGCCAACCCTCTGTGACGATGACATCATTATTCAGCAGGAGGATATATTCGCCAGTCGAAGCCAAAATCCCTTGGTTACAACCTTTTGCAAACCCGAGGTTCTTCCCGTTCTCAATCAGTCGGTAATTCCCATTTTTCTTGACGATCTGTCTCAACCATTTCACGGTCCCATCCTTTGAACCGTTATCCACAAAGATGATCTCATGACTCTCTGGCGTCTGTTTCTGGATGCTTTCGATACACCGTCTGGTATATTTCAACTGATTGAAGGTCAGGATGATGATGGAGACCCTCTTCTCTTGCCAACGGGACCTTTGCACAACAGCCTCCGGCCTCTTAGCCATTGAATAGAGGGAAATTCCCCCTGCCCGAGTCTCTCGGACCGTCCCATCCTTTTCGATGATGAGATCGGGCTTCACCTTTCCAAGCCATTTTTCATGGAGTCGCGAAATATTTTTCGATATCTGGGCAAAACGCTCTGGCCCGCTCTGGGATTCGAAGTGGATCACCACGCTCTCCGGTTGATAGACCAGTCGCCAACCTCTCTCCCGTAGCTTGAAGCAGAGGTCCACATCTTCATACCCGTTCCAGTAGTCTTCATCAAATCCCTTCACCTCATCGAAGGCATCCTTCCGGATGAGGAGACAGGCTGCGGTCAGGGCCTGGTACTGGCGCGGGAGATTGGCCTCCGGAAGATCCGAAGGCTGTCTGTGGTAGAGGAGCTTGGCCACCAGGGGATCTGGTAATTTCCGATCCTCGATGATGGCAATCCCGGCATGCTGAAGTGTCCCATCAGGAAACAACAATTTGCTCCCCACTGCTGCGACCGTTGGATCTCCATCGAGGATGCGGAGGAGGGGAGGAAGCCATTCGGATTCAACTTGGGTGTCATTATTCAGAAAGAGGATGGTCCTTCCGGACGCCTCTCTGGCCCCCTGATTGCAAGCCCTGGCAAAACCTAAGTTTTCGCCATTGACAATGGCCTTCAGTCGGCCTGTCTCCTCTTCCTGACGGAGGAAGTCGACACTACCGTCTGTCGAGCCATTGTCTACGACGATGATCTCATAGGTCACACCGGCTGTCTTCGCCCGAATCGACTCGAGACACTGGCGGGTCAAGGCCAGTTTGTTGAAGACGGGAATAATGATGGAAACATCGACATCTTCTCTTACTTGGGGGGGAATGGTGATTTTTTTACGAACCTCCTCTTCAAGATTATGAAGAAATCTTCTTTGTGCTTCGATGAGATCTGGTCGATCTTCTACATATTCGCGGTATTTCTCATAAATGACCTTCAAAGTCTTTAAGAAATCACCTCTTCTCCCGCTGGACATCGTAGTCCCATCTTCTCTGTAGCTATATTCACACGTAACCTTTTGGATGTGGTGAAACTTAAATTTTCTTGACATTCGTATCCATAAATCCCAATCCTCATGGGTGGTCAGAGATTCATCGAAGAGACCTACCTGATCCAGGCAGGATTTCTCATGCATCACACAGAGAACAGGAATAGAATTGCAAACTAAGATTTCTTTCGCATCAAAATCACAGGAGAACGGCACGTCTCTCTTCACGACCTGATAAGTCTCCCCCTTCTTAATCTGATAAGCCCTGAACGCATCTGTGTAGGCGATCCCGCCTCCGCTTGATTCCAAAAACCCAACCAGCGTTTCGATATGCTCTGGGTAGAAGAGGTCATCGTCATCGAGGTAGGCAATGTACTTCCCTCTGGCAAGTCTGATCCCTGTGTTTCGTGCAGCAGCCAGCCCCCGATTCCTCTCGTGTTTTACATAGGTGATGTTTCCTTTCTGGTCTAAAGAGGTGACGACGCTTTCAACGTCGACGCCTGCGTCATTGACCACAATGATCTCGACATTGGGATAGGTCTGATTCAAAATGCTTCGGACGGTTCTGACCAACATCTCAGGGCGGTTATAGGTGGGCACAATGACCGAAACCATTGGGTCGGCCAATTTGGGACAGATCTCCGCTGCTTCCCTTTTTTCGGCCTCGGAAATGGCAAGGTTTGCATAATATTGTTGTTCTGCCGATCTTACTTTTGTTATCGAAGACTCGGTGAATCTCCAGCAATAAAGTGGCTCTCCTATATTTGCCACTTTATAAACTTTCGCCATTCTAAGCCACAGGTCATAATCCTGAGCAAACTTAAATCTTTCGTCGTATCCACCCACCTGTTGAAAAGCATCTCTTCGCATCATCACGCTGCCATGGGCAAACCAATTTTGCCTTTTGAGCCCTGCCTTAATGGACCGGTCATCTTCCAATACACGGAGGAGGGAGTTTATCTCCCCTTTTTCATCCATCCTGTAGTAGGAACTACCGATGAGGGCGTATTCTGCGTTTTTGTCCAGAAAATTGACCTGAGTCTCCAAGCGGTGAGGCAAAGAGATATCGTCGGCGTCCATCCGGGCGATATACTTGCCACGGGCATGCCGGATGCCTAGATTCAGTGATTTTGTCAGCCCGAGATTCTGGGAGTTCCTGAAAATTTTGATGCGGGGGTCATCAACCTTAGATAGAATGTCTGCTGTACCATCTGTGGAAGCATCATCTACAATAATAAATTCGAAGTCTTGAAAGGTCTGTTTCAAAATGCTGTCCATCGCGATCGGCAGATAATGACCGTCGTTATAGGTAGACAGGACAACGCTGACTTTAGGACGGCTAAAGCTGACGGGAATACTCGCATTCCAACGATTCCCATAAAACCTCTTTGAACGATCGTTATGCCCTTTGAGATAGACCAGCCCCCTATCATCAATAAATTCATGAAGTCTGTTTGAAACGCCGTACTGACAAAGGTCACTGTTTGGAATGCCCACAAAAACATTTGGCCACGTCACTGTGGGTTTAATCTCTTCGATCAATGCAAACGTCTTCTTCACATCTTCTTCTGTCTCTGTCGGAGCGCCGATGATGATGCTCGCTCCTGTTTTGATGCCAAATTCCCGGCAATACGTAAAAGCGTCACGAATTTGCTCAAGGGTGACACCTTTTTTGAAAAAATCCAACATTCTTTGTGATCCGCTTTCAACGCCGATGTAAAATGCTCTCGCTCCAGCTTGATACATCAACGCTGTCGTTTCTCGATCTAATGCATCCGCCCTTGTTTCACATGCCCAAGGGATATTGACATTCCGTTCGATCATTAAATGACAAAACCTGATTAACCTTTCTCTGCTGCAGGTGAAGTTATCTTCTCTAAAATAGATTCCCTTTGCGCCATATTGCTCCGCTAAATGTTCAATATCTGAGACGATCCTTTCCGCCGAGAAGAAGGTATACTTCCTCCCCCAGATCGATCCGACAGAACAGAAGGTGCAGTGGAATGGACACCCCCGACTGGTATTCATGGTGAAAACCGGTTTCTCCTTAAACCAGTCCAATCCCCAGTCATACTGCATGTGAACGAAATAGTCCCAGGCAGGCATAGGAAGATTATCAAGAAGCTTTATGCGGGGATAAGAAAGGACCCTCTCTCTTACCCTATCCTCCACAATGTCAAGTACGGCTCTTTCCCCTTCTCCTTGGACCACAAAATCCACAAAATCGGGAATCGTATCCAAGGCCACGGTGGTATGGGGTCCACCTACCATGATTTTTCCACGCCATCCGCCACAACGCCTGAGATATTCGAGCCTATGAAGCATACGAAGGGTGTCACGGAAGCAGATGGTATTGGCATAGACGCCCACGTATTCGATCCTGTTTCTCTGGAGGTAATCTGTCTCGAGGAAATCGGTGGGTTGGAGATAATTATCGATAAAAAACACCTCGTGCCCTGCATTCCTCAGGACGGATATCAGAAAACCAATTCCGATAGGCGGCCTTTTTTCTGAAGTGGAAAAAGGGGATTGCAAAGGAGCTTGTGAAGTGACGAGAAGAACCTTTTTTTTCATTATCATCAACGCTTTCTACCCAAGAAATAGTTATTCTTTATGACTTCGACCTCATCAAATGGGCGCAGCAATTCTCTTAATTCAGATTCTGAATATTCATAAATATGAGCATACGTAGCAGGGCTGGAGCATCCAGAAGTTCTCAACGGCGTTGAACCAATGATCATCCCTTTAGGTTTTAATACTCTAAGAATCTCGCTTACGGTTCTTTGCCCCTGTAGAACGGTTAAATGCTCTAATAATTCAAAACATATCACCTTATCAAAACTTTCTGACCCAAACAGGAGATTTGTACTCGACATATGGTGGCATTCTATTGAGACATATTGTCGCCTTAATTCCTCTAATGCTTCTTCCGAATAATCAATCCCAATTATTTTTCTGCATCTATCTTTTAAAATATTTGTGATATATCCATCCCCGCATCCAACATCTAAAACAATATCATCAGGATTGATGTGTTCTAAACAAAAGCGAACTCTTTGGTTGATATAAGGCCAATATCCTTCTGGTGTATGGGATACAGAGCACCGTTCAACTTTTTGGAAATCCCATCGGTCTGAAGGAAATCTGCTCTTTATAATCTTGGCTGGATTTCCAGCGATGACCTTTGCCATTGGAAAAGATTTGGTGACTACGGCGCCCGCCCCCACGATCGTTCCTTTCCCAAGCGTAACTCCGTCCAAGATGATGCATCCAGACCCTAACCAGTTATCACCCATTAGAGTAATCCCAACCCCTTGATTGGGTTGTTGGGTTATGGGAAGATCAAATGAATCGTATGAGTGGTTTTGGGCGTATATCCCACAATGAGGTGCGATCACACTCCAATCGCCGATTTCAACGCCTCCTTTTGCATGAATCACCGTATAATGGTTGATGACGACGTGACTTCCTATATGGATAAAGCCTGTTTCTGGCCTTAAAACAACGCCAGGCTTTATTTGAACCTGATCCCCGATATAAATATTTTCAGGCTGTTCGATAATGGCGTGGGGGGACACGATCGAGTTCTTCCCTATATGCATCAACAATCTCCTTGATAAATAAAATGATTATTTTTCAAACAAGTATCGCCCAACTGAGTTTTGAATCAAATTATTCTTCTCAAAAATCTATATACGCACCCCCTCCACTCGTAAACATTATTCTCTGGAAGGCCATTTTTCATCTAAATGTGTAATGGGATTTTCAACAAAAAAATTGTGGACTTCAGCGGTCACCGCATGGGCCACTCTGCTTATCAAGAGATCGATCTTACGGTGTTTCTCAAGATTCCTTTGAGTTTCACTCATTTAGATACGTCTAATTTCGGGTATCCCTTTTCCTCTCCCAGGCTTTTTACCTCTTTTAAATCATAGCGATGTTGATGCCGTTAAAGCGTCTATGGTCGCCTTGATTTTTTTCAGGAATAAAGAGGCCATCAAACTCCCTTCCCCAGAGGCGCAAGGTATGTTTTGGGATCTTCAGCCTCTCACTGACCTCAGATATGGTCAGGAGCTCTCTCTCCATGTTCAACCACCCATCCCAGAGAAGGTATCGGAATCGCTTACCGGAACTTTAAGTTTAACTTCAGGTTTTGCAAGGCTCGTGCCAGCATTTTAACAAAAAATAGTATAACAACTTCAATAGGTTACGATTGCTATGCCAATTGAATGGGCAAGAATGCCCATCTTTCAGAAATTAAAGTTGAAGAATTTGCCGGGGGACCCTAAAAAAGACTAAAGTTTTCTCATACGATGACGATAAGAAGATTAAGGCCAAGGACTATGGAGATCACCAATTTCTATCTTCAGCATGTCCTGAAGGCATACAGCCAGCAGCTATCCAATCGGGCCCGGGTCTCCAGGGATAAGGCAAGAGAGATGACCCTCCAGAGGGACGAGGTGATCCTATCTCAGGAGAGCAAGAAGAAGACGATGGCTGATAAGGTCGTCCTTCAACTCATTTCCCAACTGACGGGCCACACGGAGCGGAACGAGACTGCTCTGGAAATCTTGAATCGATTAAGCCAGGAATATGGACATCCGCTGGATGTCTCGCCCAATGATGAGGAAGGCATCGTCTTCAAGGTCTTGAGTGAAACCTCTGGAGAGGTCACGGGATACCTCCCCCCTGAAGAGAATGAGAAGATGAAGAAGAGACTGTTGGAAGTGACTCGATCCATCGTCTATGCCCACCTGATTGAATAGGAGGATGATGAATGAAAATCTCCGATATCCAGCAAAAGACCAATTCGATGCAACAAACCAAGGAGACGAATCCACCGCGTCCATTGGAAAAGCACGGGGACTCGAAGAAGTTGAGGGACCGATCCTCCTCCTTGGACAGGGTGGAACTTTCGGTTCGATCCAGAGAGTTGCAAAAGATCCATGATATTCTCCAAAAGACCCCGGATGTGAGGACCGAAAGGGTCTCCACCTTGAAGGAATCGATTCGAGAGGGCCGATATCAGGTGGATAGCGAGGCATTGGCAAGAAGAATGGTCAAAGAAGCAATCCTGGAACTGATCGCATAGACCCTTCCTACCTTTGAGATCCTTATCCCAGAAGATCAACTAAGTTTAAGGACAAAATCTGGCTGGCTGAGTAGAGGGCAGACTCATAAATCGTCTGCTTAACCTGGAGAAGCATGGCCAAATGGGCTATGTCCACCCCTACGATCTCGTCTAATCGGTTGGTATGTTGGAGATCGAGATCGGAAAGAATCTTTTTAGAGACTTCGATACGTTCCAGCCGACTTCCCACTTCGGTCTGATGGCCGATCATGCCGGTTTGGAATTGGACCAGGGGACCCAGGGTTGCCTGAATCCCGGCAGAATCGTCAGCTTCCAGGGCAATCCTCAGCTCCGTCAGGACATCGAAGAGTTCACTTCCTGCCTGCCCGAATACCTCGTTACCCGTCAGGTTCATTTCCACTCGGCTGGAGTTCCCCGTGACGATCTCAATCACGCCTGAATCGCCTTGATAGCGGCTCACATCGATGGAAAACCGATCTCCGGGGGTCAGGGTCCCTGAATCACTAAAAGCGATCCGGACCCCCAGATCCGTGCTGTTGTAAACCGGCGTTGGAGACGTGGAGGTTACAAAGGCATCAGCAGGTCCCCAGCTCGCACCGCCATCCTCAGAGACCCGGTAACGGGCCACTCCCACCGCTCCGCCGGTAGTGATCTCAACCACATACGGTCTGCTGTAAAGGCCTGTATAGGTGCCGGAGGAGGTCGCCGTTCCTGTGTAGGCAGGATCGTTCCCCGGATCGGCTGATGCGGGACGGATCATCAAATCATCCGTAAAGGCAGGAGAGTCATCCTGATATCCGCTGAAGACATATCGGCCGTTCAGTTGCATATTTCCAATTTGTAAAATCTGGTCCAAGAGAGCTTGGACGCCCTGGGCTGCGGCCTCTCTTTCGCTTGCGGTTCCTGTTCCGACAGACATCTGGGAGGCGATGTCGATCGCCTGAGAGATGAACTCCTTGATCGTCGCCAAACCCACGTCTGTAACCTTCAGCCAGGAAGTCCCATATTCGACGTTTTTCCTATATTGATCGATCTGTGAAAGGACCTTCCTCAATCGCAGGGCTTGGGTAGTGCCGATGGGGTCGTCAGAGGGCTTGTGGATTCTTTTTTCCGTAGCGATCTGCTGTTGGATATTCTTTAACTCCTCTGTCAGATTTGACAGATGAAAGCTGATATTTCGATAAATGGTTCGGTTCGAAATCCTCATGCCTCTATCGGATCTCCATCAAGTCCCTCATCATCGCATCGCAGGTGGCGATGACTTTTGAGGCAGCCTCAAAGGCATGCTGGTATTTCATCAAATTGACCATCTCCTCGTCCAGGTTCACACCCGATATCGAATCTCGCACCTCGTTTAACTGATTGATCAGGGATGCTTCAAAGTCCCGTCCTTGATCGATCTCCTCTGCCAGGAGGCCCATGTCACCGACGAGGATCGTGTAGTAGTCGTCCAGGGTAAGAGAATGGACCTGACTGGAAGGAGCGCTTCCTCTTTCATAAATCCATTTTCGGATATCGACGATCCGATCCTGAAGGCCCAGGATCGCAAGGGCATTCTCATTGTTCCCCGAACCACCAGCAGCACTGCTGGCGGCAATATTCTGAGGAATCCCCTCCACGTCAGAGCTTAAGGCGATGGCACCGGCAGCACCAGAAAAACTAAGGGCCGGAATGCCAGCCACGTAGTCATCTCCTGGGTTGGGGATGAAGAAGGTCTTCCCTGTGGAACCATCGAGGGCATATCCGTTGAAATGGAGCTGGTTCACTTGATAGATCAGAGTCCCCGCCAGCTCATCCAGATTGGCCATGTATTGGGGCAAGATCTCATCCCTCAAGTCCAACCACGCTCCGATCTTGCCTCCTGAAAGGCGATCCCGGATATCGGTGGCAATCTCATTCCAGTGAATCTCCTCCCCTGCTTGAAGCAGTGAAAAGGATTGGACGCCATCCACCAGGGCCATGCCCGATGCCGTTATGACCGTGACCGACCCATTCTCCATCTCAAGGGTTTGGATATCGGTGAACTGGGATATCTTTTCAATCAGGGTGTTCCTCTGATCCCGAAGATCGTTGGCCCTTGTCCCTCCAGCTTCAGCAGCCACGATCTTTCCGTTGAGGCTGGCCACTTCTTCGGTCAGGGTGTTGAGTTCCTGGAGCCCTATGTTGAGGTTGCCACTCATCTCATTCTTCATCTGGATGAGCTGGTTGTACAGAAAACGGAATCGCTGGGAGAGGGTCGTGGCCTTCTTGAGAAGGATCGTCCGTTCGAGCAGACCCCCGGGATTGTTGGAGAGATCGCCCCAGGCATTCCAGAACTCTTCAAGGCTTTGGGTCAGGCCGCTTCCATCCCCTTCATTGAGGACAGCCTGAAGGAAATCGAGGACCGACTTCTTCGACTCAAACTCAGAGAGGGCAGAGGTCCTTTGCTGGATGCTCTGGGTCGTGAACCGGTCAAAGGCCTGAACCACTTCAGCCATTTTCACACCCAGTCCCAATTTGAGCCGATTGTTGAAAAGGACCGGATTTGATTCAAAGACTACCCTCTGCCGGGTGTATCCAGGGGTGTCGGCATTGGCAATATTGTGGCTCGTCACCTGCATGGCCTTTTGTTGGACCAGCATCGCCTCTCGCATGATGTTCAGGATTGAAGAAATCCCTCCCATTTCACACCTTCTTGCTCATCCACGATCGAAGAGGGGGGGGAGAGATCTTCCTGCCATCTTTGACGTAGACAGGCCCCTCCAGAACCGGAGAGGTCAACAACGAGAAAAGGCCTTTCAAGTAGCTTAATACCTCCTGGATGAAATGCTTATTCTTCTCATTGATTCTGACAATTTGCTCTCCTAACCCATTCCTCTTCCTCTGATAGTTTTTGATTCGGTCGGCCTGAGACACAGGAAGATAGGGAATGAGATCGAGGACCGTCTTTGGGAAGGGTGAAATGGAATCGACCAGTAGTTTAGATATGATTTCATCCACCGATTCTCGGACCTCTTTGATTTGATGGATGTGGACCGCCTTAGCCTGCAGAAGAGAGGGCAAGGCCGAAACCTCATCCTTTGTCAGACATTCCCACTCCTTCTTCATCTCTTCGAGCAGGAGTTGATAGGCGGCGATCTCTTGATCCAATAGATCCCATAGGCGCCTTAATCGATCTGGGGAGTCGATCATGTTCATTCCTCCGTCTTAAACCTCCTCATCATCTGCTCGTAAATCATCTTCCCCAGGCCTATCCCGCCTGCAGAGGCAATGCTTCTACTCAACTCCTGATCAAAGAGGGATTGGAAGACCTCCTTGTCTGGACCTCCCCCCAGGAATCCGGACTCGGGGACTGCCTTCCGCATCGACTCTATGATCCGGTTAATGAATAAGGACTCAAAATCGGTGCAGGCCTTCTTCAACCTCCCCTCATCGATCTTTCGATTGCTTTGGGGGGTTGAGGAAAGCGGGGATGCCATCGTAGGCTTTATCGGCATTTTTCTAACTTTCCTTAAGGTTTAAATGATCTCCAGATCAGCCTGGAGTGCTCCAGCTGCCTTGATGCTTTGGAGAATGGAGATGAGATCCCGGGGGGTCGCTCCGATGGCATTGAGAGCCTTGATCACCTCTCCCAGACTCGCTCCGCTCGGAACGATCAACAACGCTTGCCCCTCTTCCTTCGCTGAAACACTTGACTCCGGCGTGACCACGGTTGCTCCACCAGGCACGACAAGGGTGCCAGGAGATGTCCCCGGAGGAACGGTCGTGGGGGGTGTCTCCTCTGGAGCAGCAGGTGCAAAAGGAAGGGGCTGGGAGACCGCTGACCTCTCTTTGATTTGGATGCTCAGATTGCCATGAGCCACGGCCACCGTCGAAATACGGACATGCTCTCCCATCACCACAGTTCCTGTCCTCTCATTCAAGATCACCTTCGCCACAGTATCGGGTGTGACCTCCAGCCTTTCCAGGGAAGCCATCCACTCAGCCACATGGCTCCGATCCGTTTCGGGTATGGCAATTGCCAGGGTTCCTGAATCCAGACATTTCGCATAGGGTCCGCCCATGGAGCGATTGATGGTCTCTTTCACCCTCTCCGCTGTGGAAAAATCAGGATTGAAAAGGCAGAGCGTCACCTCTTGCCTGCCGTCCAACTGGACCGGTACCTCCTTTTCGATGAGGGCGCCCTTTGGGATCACCCCCACCGTGGGATGGTTTTTCTGAAGGCCGGTTCCCGAGGCCCCGGCCACGGCAAATCCTCCCACAACGATGGGGCCCTGGGCCAAGGCATAGACATGTTGATCCACGCCTTTCAGGGGCGTCAAGAGCAATGTCCCTCCCTGGAGGCTTTTCGAATCGCCAATGGAGGAGACCAAGACATCGATCCGGCTCCCGGTCCTGGAAAAGGGAGGAAGGGTTGCGGTCACCATCACGGCGGCCACATTCTTCAATTTGACCTGGGCCACCTTTTCCCGATCGATATGGATGCCCATCCGTTCCAACATGTTGACAATGGACCGGATCGTAAAATCGGTATTCGTCCCATCTCCTGTTCCGTTCAGACCGACCACCAATCCGTATCCCAACAACTGATTGCTTCGGATTCCCTTGAATACCGAAATGTCTTTGAGCCTGACCCCCCAGGCTGAAGAGGCGAAGAAACCGATCGAAAGAATCACGACAAGATACTTTCCAAAGCTTTTCACTCTTCGACTCCTTTTCGAAAAAACTTGAGCGTTCCGCTGGAACCTTCGAGTTCGAGGTCGAAGGGTCATCCCTTCTGCCTCAAGCCTCCACCCTTAAACCTCTTTCAGAAGGGCCAAACCCAATCCACGATCCTGCCCAACCAGCCAACCGTCTGTTTGTCACTCACCGGGCCGTAACCGCTTAACTCAATCACAGCCTCGGCGATGTAGGTGGAGAGAATGACATTCGTAGAAGAGATATCTTCAGGACGGACCACTCCCTGAATAAAAATATACTGGTTCTCCTGGTTGACCCGGACTTGCCTCGTTCCTCGAACGACCAGATTTCCATTCGGGAGGACATGGGTCACACGGGCAGTGATATAAGCGGTCATCGAGGAGGTACGGGTGGTCTCCCCTTTCCCATCAAAGCTACTTCCGAGGTCGATCTGATGACTCGTTCCAATCTTTTGGCCGTTGACGCTCCATCTGCTAGCGAGGGCATCAAAGACCCCACTCCAGCTTCCCTTTACGCCCGAGTCTCGACTCGTCTTCGTTTCAGCATTCTTCGATGCGGTGGCTGATTCGACAACGCTGATGGTCAGAACATCTCCTACATTTCGTGCCTTCACATCCGAATAGGGATTATAGAAACGGTTCGAAGACCAGAGGGATCCTTCCCCAGCCCCAGAAGTCGGAGGAGATGCCCAGAGGATCTCCTTCTCGAGATCTTGGGTGGTCGGCCCTTTCAAATGAGGAGTTGCACACCCGGCCAGCACGATCGGGATCAATGTCATCCCCAACATCTGTTTCTTCCTTTTGATCAATCGATGAAACTCCATACCTCAGACCCTTTCCTTTAGAAGTCGACCTCGACCGTGTTCGAATCTAAGACCCGGCCATAGACTTCTCTCTTGCTCGAAAGATTGAGCAGCTTGACTCGCTCCCCTCTCCGCCCTTCCTCCTTCGACTCACCCATGGCCGTGATTCTGAAAAAAGGGCTCTCCACCAGAAGGAGCACCCGGTCTCCCTTTTTGATGAGGGGAGGCTCTTCGACCATCCCTGTTCTCAAGACTTCATTGCCATTGATCGAGAACCTTGTCCTTTTCCCCACGATCTCCTTCGCCTCTGTGACGACGTCCGAAGGGAGAAGAGAGATATTCCGATTCAAAACCTGAAGGTCTGCTTCCCTGATCTCATGGTGCTTCTTCAGGTACTGTCTTGTCACAACCACATCGGCGTAAACGTCGACCCGGGCCGTGACCCTAAGGGGCCTCACCTCCTTTCCCTGGGAGAGGAGTCGAAGGATGGCTGCAACATATCCACCTCGATGGGCCCCTCCCGGAAGGCTCACCTCACAGGAGACCTGGCCAGGGGGAAGAACGATCTTTTCATAAACCCGGGGCTCTTTGACCTCGAAGCGAACCCTTGCATCGCGATTCATCTGTAAAAGATGGCTCTCCAGAATCCTGCGGATCTCCTCTGGGGGGATGGTTCCGGTCTTTGGATCGATTTTAATGGGGTAAGTGAGATGTCCCGTGCCTCCGTAGGCTGCGAGGGTCAACCCGCAAAAGACGAGAGCGATCATCCCTCCGCTTATGGATCGCCACCCCTTCATGGTTCACCTCCTATCGCTTGAGGTTGTTGACCATCTGGAGCATGTCATCTCCTGCCTGGATCACTTTGGTCCCAATCTCATAGGCCCTCTGGGCCATGATCATGTTGATCATCTCCTCAACGACATCGACATTCGACATCTCCAGGTACCCCTGCAGGATGGCCCCGAATTCATCGGTCCCCGGATTCCCTTGAACAGGATCACCCGAAGCCTCGCTTGGAATGAGAAGATTCTGTCCAATGCTTCGGAGTCCAGCCGGATTGGCAAAATCGAAGAGCTGAATCTGAACACTACCCAATTCTGCTCCGTCCGGTCCGGAGGCGACGAGCCTTCCCCCGGAGTCGATGGTGATGGTGACCGTCCTGGCCGGAATCGCGAATTCGGGTTGGAGACGATTTCCATCGCTGTCACAGATATATCCCTCTTTGTCCAACTTGAAAGCTCCCGAACGGGTATAGACTTCATTCCCGTTGTTAAGGAGCTTGAAAAACCCCTTGCCTTGAATGGCCATGTCCAGGTTGTTCTTCGTGTGAGAGAAATCTCCCTGGAGAAAGATCTTTTCAACAGCCACCACCTTTGCTCCCATGCCGATCTGAATCCCGGCAGGTAATTGCCCGCCGGAAGCGGTCGATGCCCCAGCCGTTCTCAGATTCTGGTACATCAGGTCCTGAAAATTGATCCGGCTCTTCTTAAAGCCATTGGTGGTGACATTCGCCAAATTGTTGGCGATCACTTCGATATGAGTTTGCTGACAGGACATGCCTGTGGCGCCTGTCCAGAGTCCTCGCATCATAATCGTCTCCCTCCTCTTCCGGGATGACTAAACCTTCCCCAGGTCATTGACCGCTTTGGAATCCAACTCGTCTTGAGATTGAACGATCTTGACACAGGATTCAAAGGATCGAAGGGCATCGGTGAGATTGATCATCTCCTCAATAGGGTTGACGTTCGACGCCTCAAGGGTCCCTTGATGGATTTGACGATTCTCAACCTCTATCTCGTCTTGAGGGATCTTCAATCCAAAGAGAGTATGCCCCTCCTTTCTCAGTAGATCCAGATCTTGAAAAGTAACGAGGGCGATCTTCTCCCTTTCTTCTCCGTTTACTTTAACGGTTCCATCCTTCTCCACCGAAATCGTCCCGCCACTCAAGGTGATCTCACCCCGCCTCCCCATAACGGGAAAGCCCTCCGCATTCGTCAATACCATGTCTTTGTTGAGACTGAAGTTTCCCGCTCGGGTGTACCGGATCCCCTGAGGGGTCAGGATCTTGAAAAATCCCTCTCCTTCAACGGCGAGATCAAGAGGATTTCCTGTCTCCTGAATACTTCCCTGATGAAACAACGTCTTCGTCTGATCAAAGGAGGGTCTCTGGTAAGGGCCTAACGCCCGGCTCAAGACGGCAGAAAAAATGGGAAGATCCTTCTTGAAGCCAGGCGTCTGAAGATTACTGAGGTTGTTGGCGATCAGATTCGAAATTCGATTCTCTTGCCGGAGAGCTCCCAGGGAAGCGAAAATTTGGGATGGACGCATCGTCGATTGCCTCTTCGTAGAATTTTGTTTGCAACGAATGTGCCAATCGAAAAATCATCCGGTCCCCCTCACTCACTTCTCTCTTACTCTCTTTGGAAAGTCCTTCTTTGGCTTCGAGAAATAAACTCACTCTTTTCATCGACTTGTCCCAATC
>CAYMTD010000015.1:7838-17665 GCA_964393245.1 uncultured Syntrophaceae bacterium | reverse complement strand
GATTTACCTCGCGACCATCTACCGGGGCCTCAGGCAGACAACCGCCAAGAAACCGATCTACACGCCTGCCGATGTCTACAACCTCAAGCTTCGACTGCCACCCATTCCCAGTTGGATGGCTGTGTGGAAGGCAATCGGCGCCGACCCCATTGGGGTCCCCTTGCCCGAGCTCTACAACTCCCTCAAGACAGGCAAAGCCGAGGCCTCCGAAGGAGATCTGCCACAGATCCAATCCTTCAAGCTATATGAGGTCCAAAGCCATTTGATCATCACCAACCACCTGGTTCAAACCGCAGGCATTCTCATCCACAAGCCATTCTTTGAAAAACTGCCCAAGGCAGACCGGGACCTTATCGTCAAGGCTGGAAAAGAGGCGGAGGAATGGGCCAACAATAGGATCAAGACTGGCGAGGCGGCCATCTTGGTAGATCTGCAGCGCAAGGGCATGCAGGTGGTGATTCCGGATGCTGCCTCTTTCCGCGCAAAGGCTAAGGACGCTGTTAACGAGCTCTTTCGAACCCAGTGGACGGTCACGACGTGGGCTGACGTCCTGGCTCAGTAGTTATCACGTTTTATAGCATCAAGCAGATGCGTTTCCCAGATTTGGTTAATATCAGTCATTCCTGCGGAAGCAGGAATCCAGGAATTGGATGGCCTGAAATCTTCATGAAAACCACTGGATTTCCGCATACGCGGGAATGACACTCTTGTTGTCTATCTGTTCCATCGTTCAAGTGGGTATGGGCGACTTTGGTCGCCCTCTCAAACGGAGGACTTTGGTGTAAGATCAGTCGAACGCTGAGTCCTTTCTCTACCCTTTATACTGGAACATTGTTTTCACGAAATTGTTAAGGAGAACCAATGGCGCTTGCAGAAGAAGTCAAAGAAAAGGAGAGAAGGGTCAGGGATTTTATCAGATCAAAAGGACTGAAGGCTCTGCTTCTTAAGCGTCAGGCCAACTTCTCTTGGATGACATGCGGGGGCCTCAATCTTGTGGGAATTACCACCGAGGTGGGGGCTACTTCTCTCCTGATTACGGAGAACTCAAAATTCGTCATCTCAAACAACATCGAAGCTCCCCGCATGATCGAAGAGGAAGGCCTGGAGAAACAGGGATTTATTGTTAAAACATTTCCCTGGCATGAAGATCAAGAAGTCGCTCTTGTGAACGAATTGCGGGGGGATGGATCTTTGGGAAGTGACGTCCCATTTCCCAATGCCACGATGTTGGCGGAGGATATCGCTCGACTGCGTTATTCGTTAACACCGGAAGAAATTGAACGATATCGGTGGCTGGGAGAAAAGGCCTCCTTAGCTTTGGAAAAAACGGTGATAAAGACCAAGAGGGGCGAGAAGGAATCAGAGGTCGTGGGCAGGCTCTGTAAAGAATTGTGGAAAGATCGAATCGATCCGATTACGTTGATGTGCGCGGCAGATGACCGTGTCTATCGATTTCGCCACCCCATCCCGACGGAGAGAAAGATCGACCGCTACCTCATGGTCTCGGTCAATGCCCGGAAGTGGGGCCTCATCGCCTCCCTCACGCGCTTCGTCTACTTCGGGAGGCTTCCTAAAGAATTGCGAGCGAAGTACGAAGCCAATGTGTGGATCGACTGCACATTGATGGCCCATACCCGCCCGGGGGTCCTCGCAAGAGATGTCCTCCAAAAAGGAATTGAGTCTTACAAAGAAAAAGGGTATCCAGAAGAATGGGAACTCCATCACCAGGGTGGCTCCATCGGCTATACTGGCAGGGATTACCGCACCAACTTCAAAACGCCCGATATCGTCCAGGAGAACCAGCCCTTCACCTGGAATCCTTCGCTCACTGGAACGAAATCGGAAGACACGGTCTTAGCCACCTCAAAGGGACCCGAGATGATCACAAGACCTATTCTCTACCCTACCCTTTCCATAACCGTGGAGGGCATCTCATTCAAAAGGCCGGCGATCCTAGTGAAGAAAGGAGGCTGAAAAGAAAAGTTAAAAGGTTAAAATTAAAAGTTATGAGTTAAAAGATTTCTTAATTCCGCAATCCGCATTCCGAAATCAAAACGAAGGAGGAAGGAAAGATGAAAAAGATTTGTTTGGTTATTGGTCTTTTGATGTTACTTGCGATCTTCGCATCCTCTGCCTCTGCGCAAAAGGTCACCCTGCGTTATGGCCATGCCAATGCAGTGACCTATCCTTATCACATCGCAGGGGAGGCATTTGCAAAAGCTGTAGAGGAAAAGTCGAAAGGAACCCTGGAAGTCAAGATATTCCCTCTGGGGCAGCTCGGGGGAGAAAGAGATATCACAGAAGGGCTTCAGTTGGGGACGATCGATCTCCAGGGTACCTCTCTTGGAGTCACCGGTACATTTATTAAGGTCCTCAACATCTATAACCTTCCTTTTATCTTCAAAGGCCCAGATCACTTCATGAAGGTCACACATGGCCCGCTCGGACAATGGGTGCTCAAAGAGGTGATCAGCGAGGGCGAAAAGGTTAATCTGAAGCCTCTTTCGATTGCTGGCCCGGCATTTCGCGTCCCAATGAACAATATCAGACCCATTAACAAGCTGGATGACTTTAAAGGACTGAAGATTCGGACGATGGAAGTTCCCCTCCATAAGGACGCTTACCGGGCACTCGGTGCAAGCGCTGTTCCACTTCCCTTCGGAGAGCTCTATACCGCCCTCAAGACGGGCGTGGTTGATGGAAATGAAAATGGGCCTGCCACACTTGAAGCCATGAAGTTCTATGAAGTCCAGAAGTACGTCACCTATCTCCCCATCCTTTCAAATGGGGGGGCTTTCCTGATGAGTCTCAAAACCTTCAATAAACTCTCTCCGGAACACCAGAAGGTCATTATGGATTCCGTGCCGGTATGGACCAAGGCCATGGATGAGGAGTGTCTCCGTCAGGATAAGGAAGCCCTCACCAAGATGGAGGCAAAGGGAACCAAGATCAACTACATTAAAGATCTGAAACCCTACATCGATGCCACTGCTTCGGTTCGGGCAGAAGCAACGAAGGCATGGCCCAAGGAATGGGTCGATGCGGTCGATAAGATTCTGAAGTTAGATTGATTTTTACCCCCCGTCCCCTCTTGGGGGGCGGGGGACCTGAGGGAAGAAAATGAACCAATTTACCCATGACCTCAACCGGATTGGAAACCTCTTAGAAAAAATGCTTTCTGCATTTGTTGGTGTAGCCTTAGCCGGATTTGCCGCAACAGTTATCGTAGAGGTTTTTTTCCGCTACTTCCTTGGTTTTTCGCTCTACTGGTCGAATGAATTAGCCACCTTCCTCTTCGTCTACCTGGTTTTCTTTGGGGGCAGTGTTGCTCTCAAACGAGGAGAACTCATCAATGTCGCCTTCGTTAAAGACCGCCTTCCCTTAAGATGGGAAAGGGGCGCAACATTCTTCGTGTTCCTCATTATGCTGGCTTTTTCTTTAATGGCTTCTGTCTTTTCCACGGTTTTGATTCAGACGAGCCTCAAGACCAAAACCGTCAGCCCGGCCATGCTCATCCCCATGGCCTTCATCTATCTCCCCATCTTCCTGGGATTTGTATTCCTAGCCTTTTTTTCCTTCATCGGAGTTGTGAATACCATGGTTTGTTGGCAAACAAGGGAGAGATAGAAATGCTCGTCACCCTGATCTTCATCTTCTTATTGGTGATCGGTGTTCCCATCGTATTTGTCCTCGGGATCAGCGGAACTGCATCGATTCTACGGGCTGATCTACCCTTAGTCCTTATTCCCCAGAGGATGTTTGTAGGCCTCAATTCATTCCTCCTCATTTCAGTCCCCCTTTTCATTTTGGCAGGAAATTTAATGGACGCCTGCGGAATCACACCCCGGATCGTAAACTTCTCCAATATGCTTGTTGGAAGGATTAGAGGTGGACTTAGCTACGTGACCCTGGTGGCCATGGATTTTTCTTCGGGCATCACGGGGGCAGGGGCAGCAGATACAGCCGCCATCGGGTCTTTCATGATTCCTGTCATGATTAAAGAGGGGTATAAACCCGAATATGCTGCCGGACTGACGGCTGTCGGTGCAACGGTTGGCCCAATTATCCCCCCGAGCATCGCGTTTGTGATCTATGGAGCCATGACAGAGGTTTCAATCGCTGCCCTTTTTCTGGCTGGTTTCATCCCAGGATTTATGTTTACTCTGGCATTGATGGGAGTTGCTCGATATTACGCAGTTAAACAGAATCATCCGGTTCGGGTGATTGAAGTGACGTGGATGGGTTTTTTCAAAGCGACCATCGAAGCTCTCCCTGCTATTATGATGCCCCTCTTAGTTCTCGGTGGTATCCTTACGGGGATCTTTACTCCGACCGAAGCTGCCGGGGCAGGGGTTTTTTACTCTTTGGTCATCGGCCTGTTTGTCTACCGAGAATTAAAGTTGGAACGGCTCTGGCCTATTTTGAAAGAGACGGCGATCATGTCAGGGGGCATTATGCTCCTCGTGGCAAATGCCTCCCTCTTTTCCTGGATTCTTACGGCAGAAGGCATCCCCCAGAAGGTGGCAGATGGGATCCAGTATCTCACACAGAATCCTTATATCGTCCTTTTCTGGATCAACCTCTTACTTCTTTTCATGGGCTGCATTATGGAGACGCTCGCAACCATCATCATTCTTGTGCCGGTGTTGCTTCCCCTCATCAAATCGTTAGGGATTGATCCGCTTCACTTCGGGGTGGTGATGGTGGTCAATCTCAGCATCGGACTGGCGACCCCACCTGTAGGAGTCAACCTCTTCGTCGCCTCAGGCATTGCTAAAATCTCTCTTGAGAAAATCAGCAGGGCTGTTTGGCTCTTCCTCCTGGCTCTGTTGATTCCGTTGGCATTGATCACCTATATTCCACAGATTAGCCTCTGGGTGCCGAAGTTATTTTTGAAATGATAAAATCCCGCCTCCCCTCTTTACTGAGGGGGAGCGATTATAGGGAAAAAGGAAGATGTCTAAGACCAAGATTCGACTTGGGGTCATCGGCTGTGGAAGGGTTGCACAGGCCCATCTCGCTGCCATTGAGAATCTAAAGGATGAGGTCGATCTCATCGCTGTGGCCGATGTGGATGAAAAGAAGGCTAAAGATGCGAAGGAGCGTTTCAGAGCAAAGCTCTTTACTCCCCAGCATGAAGATCTCCTCTCCCACAAAGAGATTGAGGCCGTCATTGTCACCCTCCCAAACCATCTACACCATCCTGTAGTCCTCCAAGCAGCGAGAGCAAAGAAACATATCCTCGTTGAGAAACCGTTCGCCCTTAACACAAAACAGGCCAGCGAGATGGTAGAGGAGACGAAGAAAAATAATATTACCTTGATGGTAGGCCAGAGCAGGCGATTCTCTGACGCCGTATTTGAACTTCAGAAGAACCTTCCTGAAATCGGAAAACTTTTCCGGATCCAGATCTCCTTTCTCGTCAATTTTCCCGCTCCTCCCACCGACTGGTGGAAACGCTCGGAGGAAGCAGGAGGACTTGTCATCTTGCTTCAGGGAAGTCACTCCATCGATTCCATCCTGACCTGGATCAAGAAGATGCCTCTTCGGGTCTGCGCCTTCACCTCACGACAGAACAATCAGTGGGAAGGGGAGGATGAAGCAGATATCCTCCTCTCGTTTGATCAGGGAGAACTGGCATCTGTTCATCTTTCTCTCAGTACCTCACCAGATATTCATGAAGCGATCTTGGTAGGGACGAAAGGGGTGATGAGGTTAACGGAATATTCAACAGGGAAGCCCTTCGGTTTTGGTTATCATCTCGATATGAACGGTAGACGGATCTACTCAGGGGACCAGATTCCCTCGAATTACACGCTCCAGCTCAAAGAGTTTATCGACGCGGTCCGAGAAGGTCGAAAGCCCGTCGCCTCCGGAGAAGAGGTCCTCCATACGATGAGAGTTCTGGATGCCGTGAGATTATCCGAACGAGAAAAAAGGGTGGTTTCCATTGAAGAAAGTTCGTAGGGAACGCAGATCTGCGTTCCGTACAGGGTTTGGAGCTAGGAGTTCGAACATTAAATTCCGCATTCCGAAATCAGAATTGCAGAAAAGGGGGGCTTTAAATATGATCGAAAGGCACGTCACGTTCAACGTCATCCCAGGGAAAGAGAAGGATTTTGAAAAACTGTTCAAAGACGAATATAGCGTCGCCATGTCGAAACAACCGAGCTTCGTCTCGGTCACACTCCTCAAAGAACACGAAAAAGAGGGCGTTTACCAAATGGTGATCCGATTTCAATCCCTTGAGACGGCAGCCGGTTGGAGGGACTCAGCAGAGCATAAGGCCCTTTCCCCAAAGATCAAGGCCCTCTATAAAGAGAGCACGGTCCAGGTCTATGAAGTAATCACTCAAAAATGAATATCAGATCGTTCGGAGGCTTTATTTTGACAATACTTACTTCCATGTGATAGCTTGGATTATTGTAAGTTCTAAAGGTCAATCTAAGAAAGGAGGAAAAGAGTATGGGTCGAAAAGTTTTCATTCTATTGACTATGTTGACGGCTGTGTCCTTTCTTTTCTCTGGAGTCAGCAGTGCCCAAACGTGGAAGCCCACAAAGCCTATCACCGTCATTGTTCCCTGGCCGGCAGGCGGTGCAACTGACCTGACTGTTCGTATCCTGGCCAGTGAGATGGAGAAGGTCTTAGGTCAGCGCATTGGCGTAGTCAACACGCCTGGAGCGACAGGGGCCATCGGGATGAGGAATGCCTGGGAAGCACCACGGGATGGATATACTTGGACTTCCAACTCGGACACCTCGATGATCAACCTCCCCGTACTTGATCTACTGAATGTGACTCACCGGGAATGGATCCAGTGGTATGTCCTGTTCACCCCATGCCTCATTTCGGTTACAGCCGACTATCCCGCAAAGGACATCCCTGATCTCGTCAGGATGATGAAGGAGAAGCCTGGTCAAGTGGCCGTGGCCTCTGCGGGCGTCGGGAGTTCAGGTCATATGGGTTTGGAGGTCTTTAAAAAGGTGACAGGGGTCACTGTCAGGCATGTCCCTTATGCAGGTGGTTATCCAGCAGTCGTTGCCACTGTTTCGGGTGAGTGCAACGTGGTCATGCAGCTCTCTATGGAGCAGGCAGATATGATCCGGGCAAAGAAGCTGAAACCTCTGGCTAACACCAGCCTTCAAGCGCTCAATATCTCTGGCTACGGCGAGGTTCCGTCCATCGCAAAATGGTATCCCAAATTCCCCTTGACGGGTTCGCATTTCGGCCTGATGGTCCCGAAAGGCGTGCCAAAAGAGGTTGTGGATGCTATTAGTAAGGCATTCGATGTCGCTGCGAATTCCGCTGCCATCAAGAAATTTGCAGAGGAGAAGGCCATCTTCACCACGAACCTTAAGGAAGATGAGGCTATGGCCACGGCTGAAAAGACTGCCTCTATCGTTACTTGGCTAATGTATGAGGCCGGTGCGGCAAAGATCTCGCCAGCTCAATTCAACATTCCAAGGCCGAAGGACTAACCTGTTTTAGAGGCCTGCGTGTGACTAACCGGGAGAGGCGGGGAAGGACGCAATGAATTCCACGCCTCTTCCCAATTTTGTAGGTCATTCTCTTTAGACGAGATATCGCTATGGGATACGAATTCAGACGACAGGATTTTTACGCAGGGTTGATCATCATAGGCGTCAGCCTTTTCGCTATCGTCGAGAGTTGGCAGATGCCCAGACACCTTCAGGATTGGCCTGCCTATGCGGCGCCAGGAATGGTAACAGGCATTCTTGGATTGGGGCTTCTGATCATGGGGATCATCCTGACCCTTCGATCGGTCCGAAGACAGGGCTCGCCTTTGGCTCTAAAAAGAGCGGATATTGTCGCTTATGTGACCGACCCCAAAACACGCCGCCTCGGTTTGATGTTTGCCCTGAGCCTCCTCTACTGCATCTTTCTCGGTCGAAGGCTTCCTTACATAGTGGTCACAGCGGTCTACCTCGCATTAGTAATAATCACATTTCGCGGGATTGGTCCTGTTAAAGCGGTGATCATCTCCTTGATTGTTGCCATAGGAGTGGCAGTCGTATTTAACCGCCTCTTTCTCGTTCCTCTCCCATGAAAGGCTAAGGATGGAACTCGGTCCATTATTAATCTTCAAGGAATTGTTGAATCTATTTAGTCCCGTAATCCTGTTCCATGTCTTCTGGAGCACATTCATCGGCATGATCATCGGAATGTTGCCAGGTCTTACGGCCACCATGGGGATCGCCTTACTCACAGGCCTCACTTTCGGGATGGAGCCGAGAATGGCGATCATCATCTTAATCTGCGTCTACGTAGGAGCTATTACAGGAGGAAGCCGATCTGCGATCCTGCTCAATATCCCTGGAACGCCCGCCAATGCTGCCGCCTGTCTCGACGGGTATCCTCTGGCTCAACGCGGCGAGGCTGGGCAAGCGATTGGTCTGGCGGCAACGGCATCCTTTATCGGAACGGCCTTTGGCCTCTTCTGCATGGCTTTCTTCACTCCCCTGCTTGGAAAGATCGCATTGGAGTTTCACTCCTGGGAATTTTTCTGGTTAGCCATCTTCGGGATTGTCATCTGCGGAAATCTTACAGCTCCAACAGACCCTCTGAAAGGCTGGATTGCAGGGTTCTTTGGTCTTCTGATTTCCCTCGTTGGGATGGAAGGGATTACCGCGTACGCAAGGTTCTCCTTTGGCTTTGATCAGATGAAGGGTGGATTCGCCCTCATTCCAGTGCTGGTGGGTGTGTATGGAATTGCTGAGGTACTCAGTGGGATGCGAGAGGTCGTTCTGCCAAAAGTGAGATCCAAGGTGGGAAGAATCATTCCCCGGGCGCGGGATTTGATGAACCATTACCGACATATTCTCCGCTCTGGAGTGATCGGTGTGATCGTGGGTGCCATTCCGGGTGTAGGTGAAGATGTGGCTTCCTGGGTCTCTTATGATTTTGCAAAGCGTTCCAGTAAGCAACCCGAGAAGTTTGGAAAGGGATCATTGGAGGGCCTCATCGCTGCTGAAACAGGAGACAATGCCTGCATAGGAGGTGCCATCATCCCAGTCCTTTCGCTCGCCGTTCCCGGGAGTGCCCCTGCGGCCGTGCTCCTTGCGGCCATGTGGCTCCACGGAGTACGACCCGGTCCCTTGCTCATGCTGGAATTCCCTAACTACATCTGGGAAGTCACAGCAATGATGATCATGGCATCCTTTGCTTCTCTTATCATAAGTCTTGCTTTTGTCAGGGGTCAAGTAAAAATCTTATTAGTTCCCAGACCTATTCTGATGCCCATTGTTTTCGTCCTGTGTGTCATCGGGTCTTATGCCATCAATGTCAGGGTCTTTGACATCTGGGTGATGTTGGCCTTTGGCGTGATCGGCTATGCCATGCGGAATTATAATTATCCGGCCGCCCCTTTGGTCCTTGGCGTCATCCTGGGAGATATGGCAGATGTGAATATGCGGAGGGCTCTGATTCGCACGGCGGGAGATGTCTCCTCGTTTTTCACCCGTCCTATCTCGTTGATCTTGATTATTCTCATCATTCTCACAATGATTAGTCGGACGAAAATGTTCAAGAACTCTATGTCTTTATTTGTAGTGAAGGTAAGGAAGTGGGTGGGGAAGAAAAGCCGTTAAGGGGGACATTCGATGGACAAAATTGGAATCGGGATTATTGGTGCTCGCTTTGCAGCGGAGCTTCATGCTCACAACTATCGAAGGTTACGAGAAAAGGTCGATCTCGTTGCGGTCTGTTCGAAGACGAGAGAGAGCGCCGAGGGCTTTGCCAGTAAGTTTGGGATCCCTCATGTCTATACAGACCACCTTCAGATGCTTGAACGAAAGGACATCCAGGT
>CAYMTD010000015.1:0-7738 GCA_964393245.1 uncultured Syntrophaceae bacterium | reverse complement strand
TCCCTCATGTCTATACAGACCACCTTCAGATGCTTGAACGAAAGGACATCCAGGTCGTTGACCTCTGTGTCACCACGAATCTTCACCACACCATGGCCATTGACGCTGCAAACGCTGGAAAACACATCATCTGTGAAAAACCTCTGACGGGATTTTTTGGGGATGGGACAACGGTTTCCCGCCAGGTCATGATGGAGGAGGCTCTGAAGAATGCCCAGTCTGTCCTGAAAGCCGTCCGGGCAAACCGCATCAAATTCGGCTATGCTGAAAATTTTGTCTATGCCCCACCGGTGACGAAACTGAAGAACTTGATGAAGGCCTGCCAAGGTACGGTCTTAGACATTCGGGCAGAGGAGAGCCACTCGGGTTCCCATGCGATTTACTCGCGCGAGTGGAAGACCTCTGGAGGAGGCTCCCTTATGCGATTAGGATCTCATCCAGTGGGCGCAGTGCTCCATTTGAAGCATTATGAGGGTCTAATGAAGTTTGGCCGCCCCATCCGGGCCAGTTCCGTCATCGGCGATGTAGGTTACCTGACGAAGATGGAGGCCTTTCAGAAGGAATCCAAGAAGTGGCTGGTTGACTCCTGGGTCGATGTGGAGGATTGGTCAGCCGCTCTCATCACCTTTGAAGATGGTTCAAAGGGCACTATCCTTGCTACGGATGTGAGCCTCGGAGGGGTTAAGAATCTGGTGAGTGTCTTTATGTCGAATGCCGCAGTAATGGTCAATATCAATCCCAATACGAGCTTGGTGGTCTACTCACCCGAGCGAAACATCTTTGGCTCAGAATATATTACAGAAAAAGTCGAGACGACGGCGGGGTGGCAGTTCCCAAGCCCAGATGAGGATTGGATGAGGGGTTATCCCCAGGAGATTGAAGATTTTATTAATGCGATCATTGAGGATCGTGATCCTGTCTCGAGCACGGACTTAGCCTACGAAACCGTCGAAGTGATCTATGCCGCCTATCTCTCAGCCGAAACCGGGAAGAAAGTTGAACTCGTGAGAGAATGATTTATTACAAACTCATAAAACAATATAAACATGTAGCGCAAGGCTTCAGCCTTGCTTTAAGCCTGCCTACCGCAGGCATGCAACCCTGAAGGGTTGCCCTACAGAATATTTAATCCGTTTTTATGGTAAGTGGAGGAATTCGATAAGTTGAAGAACGAAGCCCGAGCCATCGTATTGGAGAAATTTAACGAGCCTCTGGTCCTGAGGAGTTTCCCTATTCCAAATCCAAAAGAGGGTGAAGTTCTTGTAAAGGTTGAGGCGGCAGGCGTATGTGGCTCGGATGTCCATATGTGGGAGGGGAGAGACCCTCGAACCCGGCTTCCAATGATCCTCGGCCACGAAGGAGTGGGAGAGATCGTGGAGACGAACGGAGAGAAAAGGGGTGTTCATAGAAATCCACTTAAGGTAGGGGACAAAGTCCTTTGGAATAGAGCGGTCACCTGCGGTCATTGTTACTTCTGTAAGGTGAAGATGGAGCCTTCCCTCTGTCCTGACCGCTGGGTTTACGGCATTCATACCACCTGTGCAGAACCGCCCTACCTCACCGGCAATTATTCAGAATATCTTCTCCTGAACCAGAATGTTGATATTTTTAGAATTGAATCCGATGTCGATCTTTCTGTTCTGGTGTCTGCCTCCTGCTCAGGGGCCACAGCCGCTCACGCCTATGATCTCTCTCGAATGGAATCGGGAGATTCGGTTCTGGTTCAGGGCGTGGGTCCCCTTGGAATATTTGCCGTTGCCTTCGCAAGATCCTTTGGAGCCTCTGAAATCATCGTCATTGGAGGAACAGACGACCGGCTAAAAACGTGCCAGTCTTTTGGAGCCACACTCGCATTGAATCGCCATCGTCTCTCCAAGAAGGAACGCAAGGAAGCTGTGATGGAGAGAACCCATGGGCGCGGGGCTGACGTTGCCTTTGAAATGGCCGGAGAACCCGACGCGCTGAAAGAGAGTATTTCATTGGTCCGAACGGGAGGCACCTGTGTCTCTGCGGGCTTCGGCGAACCTCATGGAACAATCGACCTCGATTGCTTCCATGATCTCAACCGGAAAAATCTGCACCTTCAGGGAATATGGGCAAGCGATGTAAAACATACCCACATGGCTATTCAATTGGTGCTGAATCGTCTTCAGGATTTTTCAAAACTGGTTACTCATCGTTTCCCATTAGACAAGGCCAACGATGCCATTCATGCCATGAAGACAAAAGAAGCCGTAAAGGCGGTTTTGACACCACATGGGTAAAAGGAAGAAATACGAGGCACGAATTCCCTGCCTACCGGCAGGCCGGCGAAACTCGAAACAAACTCGAATGGCCAAATTTTAAATGTCTTAAACAGAAAGTTTCAAACAAGTCTGTCATTCCCGTGAAAACGGGAATCCAGGGGAAAAGACACATATCTGGATTCCTGCCTTCGCAGGAATGACTTCGGGGCCAAACTCTGTTTCGAATTTCGATATTTGGATTTGTTTCGGATTTCGATATTCGAATTTCGGATTTAGTTGGAATTCAAAAGCGGATCAGCTATCTGAGGAAACAAAGTTGAAAGTTATTCAATGTGATGTCCTCATTATTGGGGGTGGCGGCGCAGGTCTGAGAGCCGCCATTGAAGCGAGAGAAACATTAAAAAGAGGGAAGGTTCTCATCGTCACCAAAGGCGTGTTGGGTAAGAGCGGCGTCACAGCTACCGCCTGTTCCGACCGGATGGCCTTTCATGCCACCCTTCCCTACACGGAACCTCGGGGACCCGATAACTGGAAGTACCATGCAGAAGATATCTATCGTATCGGAGGTTACGTCTCCGATGGTGATCTGGCCTTGATTCTCGCAAGGGAAGCCAGGGAGGCCTTCGAATATCTGGATCAACTGGGTGTCCCGTTTGTGAAGAGGGAAGATGGCCGAGCAGACCAATTCATCACCGATGGGTCTGACTATGCCAGGGCCTGTTATACAGGGCCAAGGACGGCCAACCATATTGAGGAGGCTCTTCTGAGAAAAGCCTCCTCCATGGACATAGGGGTCATCAATCACTGTATGATGACAGACCTCATCACCTATCGAGACAGAGTCATTGGCGCCTTTGGAATCGCTGAAACGGAACACAAGATCGAAAAAAGGCTTAAGGTCTTCTCCGCCAAAACGGTGATTCTGGCCACGGGCGGGGCCGGAGAGGTCTATGGAATCCATGTATTTCCAGTTTATATGACAGGAGACGGCTATGCCATGGCCTACCGGGCTGGTGCGGAGCTGGTCAATATGGAGTTTATCCAGATCGGTCTCTCATCGGTCAAAACCAGATTGGCTTGCTCAGGGAGCATGATGAGGGCTATCCCCCGATTTCTAAATGACGAAGGTCAAGAGTTTCTGCCCAATTCCTTTCCTCCTGGAACTCCCATCAGGGAAATCTACAACCTCGTTTTTGAAAAAGGAGCGAGCTGGCCTGTCTCTGCGGAGAAGAAGACGCACCTTGTGGATGTGGCCGTGTTTAAGGAAATGACAAAAGGTTTTCGAATATTTCTCGATTACAGTTCAAATCCAAGGGATTTCAGATTCCAAGATCTAAACAACCTCTGGCAGGAGAGGTACAAGAGGGAAATCAAGAATAAACAGGGAGATGGGTGGAGAGACGAATCTCCTCTGCGTCGCCTGGAGGAAATCAATCCCGATTCAATTCAGTGGCTGAAGGAGTACGGAATAGACCTCCATGCCGGCGATAGAATTGAGATTGCCCCTGCGGTTCAGCATTTTCAGGGAGGTGTGAAAATCAGAGAAAGAGCAAATACCTCCCTCAAAGGGCTTTACGCCGCCGGGGAATGTGCGGGGGGACAACATGGTGGTAATCGTCCGGGGGGCAATGCTCTCTTGGATGGTCAGGTATTCGGAAAAATCGCAGGCAGGGAGGCGGCCCTTGAGGCGAAGTCCATTAAGATAAGGAAAGAGGTGAGTTCCTCACAAATCAAATCATATCTGACACTTCTAAAAAAGATGGCTCCGGGGAAGAAGGCCTCTGAAGTGAGAAGGGAGATCCATTCCATTGCGTCTCAATTTGCCAGCGTGGTGAGGACAGAGGAAGGGTTAAAGGAAGGACTGAAAATTTTAGGGAGATTGAAAAGGGAAGCAATTTCTCCGGATGAAAAGGGCCTCATCTTTGCCTTGGAGACAAGAAATTTATTGGATGTGGCAGAGATGGTATTTCGGGCGGGCCTCCTTAGAAAAGGGTCGCGAGGACCTCATCTCTTTTTCAACCATTTGGAAGATCCGTCCCCACTTTTCTCTCAGGATCCGATATGGAGAAAGTATATCGTGATCCAGAACCAGATGAGTAAGATGGTTCTGAAAAAGAAGACCCCGATAGAGTTAAAGGAATAGGGAGATGGGGAGTTAGGGGGATAGGGGGATAGGGGGTTAGGGAGATGGTGGGGCTGTTCTCTGAACAGCCCGAGAAAATTAGGTTCACATGGACTTTCTTGTGATAGGGTTGTCAAATGAATTTAGAATTCCTTTCTTCACCCATTCAGATTGGCCAAAAAGTTGTTCCCAATCGTATTGTGAATCAACCCATGGAGTGCAATGATGGAGATGCCTTCGGGAATCCCACTGAACGAACGCTCCGTCGCTACCGAAGCCTGGCAGAGGGTGGTGCGGGCATCATCATCGTCGAATCCCTCACGCTCACCTATGAGAGCCGGGCTAGAAAGAATCAGTTAAAGATCTCTGAAGAGAATGCAAAGGGTCTGGAAAGATTGGTCAACGAGATGAAGGAAGTCAACGCGAAGTCCTTGATCTTGCTCCAGATGAATCATTCAGGGAGGGTCAGCCAGGCTGCCTTTTCAAAGGTCGTCTCCCTCTATCCGACAGGAGACCCAAGCATCCACGTCCTCACAGAAGAAGAGATTGAGGAGATAGGAGAAAAATTTGTCAAAGCATCGGTCATCGCAAAACAGGTCGGAGCGGATGGAATTGACTTCAAACATTGCCACGGATATCTCTGTGGAGAGATGATTCGACCTGCAAATATACGCGGTGACAGGTATGGAGGAGCTTTCGAAAACCGCACGAGGTTTTTCAGAGAAACCGCGACGAAAATAAAGCAGGCGGTAGGAGCGGATGATTTTCTTCTGGGAGTGAGGTTCTCGTTCTACGAAGGGATCCCTGGAGGCTTTGGGACATCTGGACCTGAGGAGGTAACGGAAGATTTTTTCGAACCTCTCCGCTTCGCTAAGATGGCCGAAGAATTAGGAATGGACTACCTCAATGTCTCGGCTGGCATCCCAGCCATCACTCCTGAGATTGTGAGACCTACAAAGAATTATCCTGAAGGAGTGTATCGACATTTTGGATGGGCAAAGGCAGTGAAGAATCTGGTCAAGATTCCGGTGATTGGTTCAGGCTATAGCTACTTGCGAGACGGAAGGAACGATCTGAAGGAGCCAAATTCATCGAAAAAAAGCTTCATCTATTATGCTGAGAAAAATTTGAGGGATGGCAATGTGGATCTGGTGGGAATCGGGAGGCAGTCCCTTGCCGATCCTCTATTCGCCAAGAAGATTCTCTCCGGGGATGTGGACAAGGTGAACTTCTGTACAGCCTGTGGCGGATGCAGCACACTTCTGAGATCTCAAAAGGAGGTAGGCTGTACGGTTTATAATGAGTATTACAAAAAAGTTCTGAAAGAAACGGTTAAAGGTTCGTAGTTCGGAGGGAACGCCCGCCTGCCGGACGGGCAGGCAGATCTGCGTTCCCTACAGAGTTAGGAGTTAAGAATTTCAGCCTTAAATGGCTGAGTTACAAAACATTGATGAACTGTAACTCAGGGCCTTAGCCCTGATGATTAATTCGAAAGGGGGAATCTTTATGTACGATGTGGTGACTTTTGGAGAGGCGATGATCAGGCTTTCTCCACCACACTCTCAGAGGCTCGAGCAGGCTCGAATTCTCGACCTCAATGTGGGAGGGGCGGAATTGAACGTGGCGGTTGGCGTGACCCGCTTCGGAATGAAGAGCACATGGGTCTCAAAGCTTCCGAGGAATGGACTTGGATGGCTCATCCGGGATAGGGCTCAGGAGTTCGGCGTGGATTGTTCCCATATCGTCTGGTCCGATCAGGGAAGAGCGGGAATCTACTTTGTCGAGTTCGGAGCTTCCCCGCGTGCTTCGAGCGTCCTCTATGATCGGGCACACTCAGCAATCAGCATGATCCAACCGGGAGAGGTGGATTGGGCAAAGGTTTTCAGTGGAACCAAGCATTTCCATGTGAGCGGTATCACGCCTGCCCTGAGCCCCTCTGCCGCCCAGGTAACTGCTGAAGCCCTTAAAGCCGCCAAGAAAGCCGGATGCACGGTTTCCTACGATCTGAATTACCGGAAGAAACTCTGGACCCCTGCCGATGCCAAGAAAATTCAGGAACCCATGATGGCCGATGTCGACATCCTCATCACGACTGAGGAGGATACGAATGTGGTCTTTGGCATTAAAGAAAAGGATTATGAAACCGTGGCTGAGAAGCTGGCGCAAACGTTTAAATTCAAGATCGTGGCCATTACGTTGAGAGAGGACCTCTCTGTCTTGAGGAACAACTGGACGGCGATTGCTTATCAGGACGGAAAGGTCTTCAAGGATCGGAAATATGAGGTCGAGATTGTTGATCGTGTGGGAGCGGGCGATTCCTTCACGGCCGGCTTCCTTTATGGCTGGATCAAAGAGAAAGATATTCAAAAGGGGGTCCAGTATGGCAATGCGTTCGCTGCTCTGAAGCACACGGTTCCAGGCGATTTTAACTGGAACACCCTAGAGGAAGTGGAGGCCCAACTGAAGGGGGCGGGGTTGAGAATATCGAGATAGGCAATGAGAAATAACCAAATTGCAAGCACCAATAACCAAATAATCACCAAGATCTCAATGACCAAAATTCGAATATAGAAGTTACTGCATAGTTTATTGGTTATTTGATCATTGGTGATTGGATTTTATTTGGAGCTTGGGTTTGGGTGATTGGAATTTCGCCACAGGAGGATGCTATGGAAAAAAGAGACATTTTCAATCGTATGATCTCCGAGGGGCTCGTCCCGGTGATCCGGGTCTCCTCTGCAAAGGATGCCATCGATGTGGCCGATGCCATCAAGGAGGGAGGCGTCAGCTTCATCGAGATTACCATGAGTGTTCCAGGAGCGATCGACACGATTAAGGAGTTGACTCAGAAGTATAAAGATGACATCATTATCGGAGCAGGAACGGTTCTCGATCCCGAAACTGGAAGGGCCGCCCTTCTTGCAGGCGCTCAGTTTATTGTGAGTCCCACGCTCAATCTCGATCTCATCCAGCTTGCACACCGTTATAGTGCAGTGGTCATCCCGGGAGCAGCCACTCCCACCGAGATCTTGACAGCCTGGAACGCTGGAGCAGATCTGGTCAAGGTTTTCCCTGCTGCGCAATTAGGAGGGCCGGAATATATCCGGGCGATCAGAGCACCGCTTCCACAGATTCTTCTTGTTCCCACGGGTGGTGTGAACCTCCAGAACGCAGGGGCCTTTATCAAAGCAGGCTCTGCGGCTCTTGGGGTGGGAGGTGAGTTGGTAGACAAAAAAGCCGTGAAGGAGAAGAAGTTTAACGTGATCACTGAAAATACGCGCGCTTTCCAAAAGGCAATTAAAGAAGCACGACAAGGTTAGAAGTTAGAAGTTAGAAGTTAGAAGTTAGAAGTTAGAAGTTAGAAGTTAGA
>CAYMTD010000014.1:0-18006 GCA_964393245.1 uncultured Syntrophaceae bacterium | reverse complement strand
CTGTTTTGAAGACAATGGCTCACGTAGAGCCTATCCCTGGAAAGCCATATATCAAGAAAGAGAACTCTGCGACCGGCGATATTTCCGGTATCGTTGGGATTTCAGGAGAAACAGAGGGGTCTTTGTGTATTACCTTCTCTAAGGAATGTATTCTTTTGATCATCAGTCGGATGTTCGGTGAAGAACAGAAGGGGATTAGTGAAGAGGTGAAAGATGCGGTGGGGGAACTGACCAATATGATTTCTGGCGATTCGAGGAGACGTCTCGAAGAGATGGGCCACCATTTTCTCGGATCTATTCCATCGGTCATCTCCGGTGAAGGTCATGAGGTGAAGCATATTACCAAAGGTCCCATTCTCTCCATCCCTTTCAGTACGGAGGGAGGGAATTTTACTGTTGAAGTCTGTTTTAAATGATGAAAAAGTGGAATGTTGGAATATCGGAATATTGGGCTGCAAAGGCAAGGATAGCCCTTAATTCTCAATTGTTTCAGCCCACCGTTCCAACGTTCTGTTGTCCCAATATTCCAAGTTGGGAGTTCGAGAATGGCTTATCTTCCAGCATCGCAGCAGGTTGACTTAACGGACAAGGAGTTCGAAAAGATCAGCCGACTGGTCTATGATCAATGCGGAATCCATCTCACCGATGGGAAAAAAGAATTGGTGAAAGCCCGTTTGGGGAAAAGAATCCGTACGGGTCAATTTAAGTCATTCCGAGATTACTATCAGTATGTTTTGAATGACCTGTCGGGACAGGAACTGGTCTGCCTATTAGATTCCATCTCCACCAATTTCACATTCTTTTTCAGAGAGCAGAAACATTTCGATTATCTCAAATCCGAATACCTGCCCGAGTTGATGGAGAGAAAACGGGAGGATGGGAGGAGACTTCGCTTCTGGAGCGCAGGGTGCTCATCGGGAGAAGAGGCCTATTCCATTGCAATGACAGTGCTGGAAGTGATCGAAAAGCCCATGCTTTGGGATATTTCCATTTTGGCCACCGATATTTCCACCAGGGTGTTGAAAAGGGCCGAAACAGGGATATTCCATCAAGAGCGGGTTCAGTCTTTGCCGTCCGGACTCGTCAAAAAATATTTTTTGAAAGGGGAGGGAAACTGGCAGGATTACGTGAAGATTAAAGATTATGTCAAACAGTTCGTTCGTTTCGAAAGAGTGAACTTTAAGGAGCCGTTCCATTTCAAAGAACCTTTTGACTGCATTTTTTGCCGAAATGTCATGATCTATTTTGACAAGAAAACGCAGACTGATTTAGTGAATCGGTTTTATGATTGTTTAGAGAAGGCGGGGGTCCTGCTGATCGGCCACTCCGAAAGCCTGACTGGAATCAGACATATGTTTAGTTACTCGAGGCCAGCGGTCTATAGGAAATAACCCCTCGCCTTTACCCTCTCCCCCTGGAGGAAAGGGGGAGGTGAGGGAGGAAGAGGTCGATGAAACTGATTGTGGGAATCGCGGATATGAAAATCGGGAAGAATCCAGACGCCACTTTGATCACTTACTCCCTGGGTTCTTGTATCGGGATCACCATTTATGATCCCGGGGTGAAGGTTGGAGGGTTGCTCCATTATATGCTGCCTGACTCACAGATTGATGCTGAAAAAGCTCAAAAAAACCCGTGGATGTTTGCGGATACAGGGATCCCCCTCTTCTTTAAGGAGGCTTACAAACTCGGGGCTGAGAAGAGGAGAATGGAGGTCAAAGTGGCAGGAGGATCTCAGATTTTAGATGAATCCGGTTTTTTCAACATTGGGAAAAGGAATTATATGGCCCTACGAAAAATTTTTTGGGTAAATAATGTCTTAATCCACGGTGAGGATGTTGGAGGGTACGTCAATCGAACCCTCTCCGTCGAATTATCCTCAGGAAGGGTGTGGGTCAAGACTTCTGGGGATGGGGTAAAGGAAATATGAATTTAATTGAAGACATCCTCCAGTCCATCTTCGAACTGCCTCCTTTTCCGATCGTGATTCAACGGGCCCTTCAGATGATCGATGATCCCCGATCCTCCGCTCAGAATGTAGTTGATGTCATCCAGTATGATCAATCGATCACGGCGGATGTCCTCAGGTTCTGTAATTCGGCCTACTTCGGGCTCCGGCGGACGGTTCATTCCCTGAGGGAGGCCCTGGTGATGATTGGGTTCAATCCACTGCTCGAGATCATCCTGAGCCGGGAGAGCATCCGGTTCTATGGTAGTCCATGCAAGGGATATGACCTGGATCATGGGGAGCTCTGGAGGCATTCTGTGGCTTGTGCCCTCCTATCGAGGATCATCGCTCAGCGGCTCAACCGGGAGGTTTCACCAACCCATTTTACGGCAGCACTCCTGCACGATATCGGTAAGATGGTTTTGAGTGAATTCGTGAAAGACTATCTGGAAGAGATTAAAGAATTAACTCAGAGGAAACAGTTCTCCTTCGTTGAGGCGGAGAGAGAAGTATTAGGGATCGACCACGCTGAATTGGGGGGAAGGATCACAGAGGAATGGGAGTTTCCAAAAGTCATCGTTTCGGCTGTCCGGTATCATCATGCGCCCTCTTTGACTCCTGAGAACCATGAGATGGTTCAATTGATCTATTTGTGTGATACGGTTGCCCTCATGACGGGGATTGGTGGCGGAGCAGATGGGCTGTCCTACCACGCCTACGGAGAGGTGATGAAACGATACAGCCTGAAGGAGAAGGACATCGAACGATTTATGATTCAGCTCGAAAATCAATTTCATCTGGTGGAAAAGATGCTTTACATTAAATGATCACTGAAATACTGGAATCATGATCCCCCCATTCCAAAAGAGGGTGTCTTGAGGGGTGAATCTATGGCGTACAATATATTGATTGTTGATGACTCCCAAACGATGCGAAAGATCATTCAGAAATCGGTCGTTCTCTCGGGCTTTGAATTAGCAAACTGCTGGGAGGCCGGGAATGGCCAGGAGGCGCTGGACATACTCAATTCACAGATGGTCGATCTCATCCTTGCCGATCTGAACATGCCCGTGATGAATGGGTTGGAGATGCTCAGAGAGCTTCAAAAAGACGAAAAGCGCCGAGGTATTCCCGTCGTCTTGATCACGATAGAAGGAAGCGAAAAACGTCTCGAGGAGGCCTACACGTTGGGCATCAAGGGCTACATTCAAAAACCATTTCGTCCGGAAATGATACGAGATGTTCTGGTTCGAATTATGGGGGGAGCCCATGATTGAGGAGATCCGCTCCACAGCTATTTCCGTTACCTCAAAGGTGTTCGAAACCATGTTTTTTATTCCCGTGGGAATCCAGGGAGAGAGCGGTGAGGAGGAATTGCCCCTCTCGAAATCCTCGGTCCTGTTTCGAGGCGTCATCGAATTTCGAGGGAAATATTCAGGGCAACTGAGACTGTATCTTCCCTCCGAGCTGGCCACGATGATGGCGAGTAATTTTATGGGTTTGGAGGAAGGGGGGGCCTCAGAATCTCAAACGATCGATATGGTGAATGAATTATGCAATATGGTCTGTGGGAATCTATTCTCCCAATTAGATAGAAAGGCGGTATGGAATCTCACGTTGCCTCGCACCCAGTCCATTTCCTACAAAGCGATGGAAGGGGAGATTGCCAGCGAATCAGTGATTGCTCTGGATCTGATTGCGGAAGGATTTGGGGTAAAGCTCGTTATTCAACTTGCTGACTCAACTTCTTACGAGACCGTTGAGGATAGAAATGCCCCCTAACAAGATTAAGGTATTCATTGTGGATGACTCGGCCATTGTCCGTAAGATATTCAGCGAGGAAATATCTAAAGAACACGATATGGAAGTGGTAGGGACTGCCCCCGACCCTTTTGTAGCCCGAGTTGATTTAACTCGTCTTCGTGTTGCGACATCCCCGATTTGGGCTCCGTTGCCAACCATTTCAAAGGCCTTAAGTGAGACCACCCAGAAGCTTATTGCCATGGGCGCATCCACGGGAGGGACGGAGGCCTTAAAAGAAGTCTTGTTAAGAATGCCTTTAAATAGCCCGGGGGTATTAGTCGTTCAACACATGCCGCCTCAATTTACGACCGCCTTTGCTGAAAGATTAAATCGATTGTGCCAGATTGAGGTGCGAGAGGCGAGGGATGGGGATTCCGTTTTGAATGGGCAGGCTCTCATTGCACCGGGCAATTTTCACATGGCTCTTAGAAGAAGTGGCTCCAGGTATTTTGTCAATGTGAAAGACGGTCCTTTCGTTCATCATCAAAGACCTGCAGTCGATGTTCTGTTCAATTCGGTGGCACAGTATGCCGGTCGGAATGCGATTGGGGTTATCATGACGGGTATGGGCGCAGATGGAGCGAAGGGGATGCTAAAAATGAAGGAGGCCGGGGCTCGAACGATTGCACAGGATGAAGCGAGCTGTGTGGTATTTGGTATGCCAAAGGAGGCCATCAAGCTGGGGGCAGTGGACCGAGTGGTGCCACTTGATCGGATTTCCCAGGAAATCATCCATTTGATCAATTGTTCCTGAGATCCTCATGCTCTACCTCCGGCCTCATGCTCACCTGCTGGAGAAAGGGTGGACCGGCGGGAAAGCGAAGATGAAGAAGAAGGCAACCAAGATCGATTTGATCAAGATCGATGCGCCGAAGAGGGAGACGGATGATCCCGGATCGGCAGATAAGGAGAAAACCATGCCAGAAGATCCGAAGGGGGGAGGCTCTCGAATTCGTCGGCTCAAAAAGGTGATCCTGTTTGGAGGGGGTGGACTCGTTCTTTTGGGAGGAATGATTGGAGCAGCAGGATACATGGGCTATCTCGCTATGCCGGGAGATACAAAGGCTGAAAAGTCTGAATCCCACGAAGTAAAATTGGCGAAGATGGGGCCGACTGTGAAACTGAGTCCATTGGTCATTAATTTAAGAGAGGAGAGCGGAAGAAGTTATCTCAAAGTGACCATCGTCTTAGAGATTGGAAAGAAGGATTGGATGGAGGAGGTGCAATCCAGGATGTCTCCTTTAATCGACACGGCCATATTCACGCTCAGCGATAAGCAACTTGAGGATTTAAGAGATCCGGGTTCAAAAGAAAGATTGAAGAAAGAACTGATGGTCAACATGAACGTTCACCTTCGTCCTCATGCGATTAAAGGGATCTATTTTGATGAATTTTTGTTTCAGTAATATTCCTAACTGATTTTGAAATAGAGAACAGAACGAACCGCTTACGGACCCATTTGAAATTGGCATTGGAGATCAAGCAGGAATTCAAAGAAGCTCGGGAATTCTTATTGAAGATTGAATGCCCAAAACCGGGGCCTCCCGTCAACCAACCCATCTGAAAGGGGATGTCTTTTCAGGTAGGCAAAAATTGCCGAGTCATGGTTTACAAGAGCCTCATGTTATTCACTTTCAATTTCTATTTTCGACATCCCCTCCTCCATATCCCCCTCTCAGGGAGCGGAAGTGGTCTTCAATATAAATTTTTAATGGTGGATTTGTCACCTCTGGCCACCGGCAGAGAGGCTGATCAAAGGATAAGAATTGTTAATTCCCCGTCCATTTCCTCTTCTTAGTGAAAGGGATGAAAGGATTTCAATTTGGAATTAGGCATTAAAATTGCATTAAAAACATCACTCTCTCAGGAGGTACCCTTTTATGAAAATTAAAGACTTGACGCAATCCGTTTCCACTATTTTAGCCTCAAAACAGGTGAAGGGATCTTCATCAAATGGAGTCACCTTTAAAGAACGGCTTGCCGAGGCCAGCCTCAGACTTGAGAATTCTATTCAGGTGGGTTCCCCAATCCCCTCTGGGGGTGAGCCAAAGGTCATGCCCAATCCTGTTTCATCTGTACCTTCTTCAAGCGGTTTGTTTAGAGTCCATGGATTAGACCCAACTCGATCCCAGTCCATTGAAACAACAACAACTATCCTGAATCTTTTGGAACAGTATCAGAAAGCCATAGCTAATCCTGAAGTATCTTTGAAGAAGATCGATCCTTTTATACAGGCCCTTTCCCAGGAGGTTTCTCAATTAAATGGTCTGTCCGAGAAATTATCTCCCTCAGATCCACTGCAGAAAATTCTCACTGAACTGGGAATCGTTTCGACTGTGGAGATCGAAAAATTCAACCGTGGAGACTACATTTAGGTTTCACCCAAAAACATCACTCCCACACCCCAGTGGGTGGTTGCGAGCTGGTATGGAAAGGAATATCACAACACGCCAACAGCCAGTGGAGGGAGGTTTGATATGTTTCGAAATACGCTTGCTCCCAAGTCCCTGCCCCTTGGAACCATTGTGAAGCTCCTCAATGTTGCCATTTCCATCTGGTTTTGTTTTATGGTAAACAACCTAAATGCCTTAACGGTTGAGGAGATCATCCGGCTGAAGGAAGCTGGAGTGGATGATCGAACGATTCAGTTATTGGTGGAAAGAGAGATGATGAAAAGAGAGAATGTCCAGGGAATCGGGGTTCGGGAGATAGAGAGGCCAGATGGCTCCAGAGATAAAACGTACTTTTCCGTGGTCAGTCCGGAGGAGGAAGAAAAGAGTAAACAGGAAGAGGAAAAACTGAAGAAGGCTTATGAGATTCTCAGAAACGTGATTATTGACCAAAGGACGAAATAACCTCGTCTGCTCTTCCCTTCTTTTTGAATTCACCTTTCCTTCATGCCCCACTAATTTTCTTTGCATCCAGGCAGGTCAAATATTTGACATTTCAAAAAAAATTTATATAGTATTAAATATTAACCTTCTCTGGAGGAAAGACGTGGCAAATGAGAGAATCCTTCTGATCGACGACTCTCCGGATATCCTAATAGATCTTTCGGAATACCTAACCGAAAAAGGCTATGATGTGGAAACCTCCTCCGATGGTGCGACAGGCATCTCGATGATCGATGAGAAGTTCTATGACATTGTCGTGTGCGATTTAAAGATGCCGGGCGTCGGAGGGATGGAGGTTCTCAAGTATTTGAAGGAGAACTCACCGGAATCCGTCTGTATCATCCTGACCGGATACGGGACGATCAAAAACGCTGTGGAGGCCATTAAAATAGGAGCTTTCGATTACCTCACCAAGCCCGTGAAACTGGAGGAGGTTTTCCTCTCTTTTAAAAGGGCCTTGGAACATCGCAATTTGAAGCGGGAGAATATGAACCTTAAGAATCAACTGAAAGAAAAGTACCGATTCGAAAACATCATCGGTGATAGCGAAAAGATGGAAAAGGTCTTCGAAACGATCGAGAAGGTAGCGGACAGCGACAGTACGGTCCTGATCCTGGGAGAAAGCGGCACAGGAAAGGAGTTGGTTGCAAAGGCCATTCACTACAACAGCTATCGCCGGGAAGGTCCCTTTGTACCGGTCAATTGTGCGGCAATTCCCAGTGAGCTCCTCGAAAGCGAGTTATTCGGCCACGAAAAGGGTGCCTTTACCAATGCGATCAGAACTCGCATCGGCCGTTTTGAACTGGCCAACCGGGGGACTCTTTTGTTGGACGAAATAGGAGATATGAGTCCTCAGTTACAAAGCAAGTTATTGAGGGTTCTCCAAGAGCGGCAATTCGAACGGATCGGTGGCATCAAGCCCATCAAGACCGATATCCGGATCATCGCTGCTACCCATCAAGACTTAAAGAAAGCGGTCCTGGAAAAGAAATTCAGGGAAGACCTCTACTATCGACTGAATGTCATTCCGATCGAAATCCCCCCCCTCAGGGAACGCAGATCCGACATTCCCATTTTAGTCCACCATTTCTTAGCCCATTTTGGGGAGAGCAAAAAGAAGAAGATAACCGGGATAACGGATGAGGCCTTGAGGCGATTGATGGAATACGACTGGCCCGGCAATGTTCGGGAGCTTGAGAATATAATCGAACGGATTGTCATCCTATCGAATCATGAGGTAATTACCTTACAAGATCTACCTGAAAAAATTCAGGTCCTTCCTGAGGCAGTTCATCCTAAACGGTTTGAGATCCCGGAAGGAGGGGTGTCTTTAGAAACAGCGGTCACTGAATTTGAAAAACACCTCATCCTTCAGGCCCTCAACAAGACGGGCTGGGTGAAGAACAAGGCTGCCCAGCTCCTCCATCTCAATCGGACCACTTTGATCGAAAAGATCAAACGACAGAATCTCCATCGCTTCAATTCCTAAACCGCCTTCCAATTATCTACCTCCACATTGGCTGACTGAGGTTCAAAAGGCCCCAGTCGGGGACTAAGGTCAAAATAATGACATCGATAGATTATTTTGACATTTTCTCTGGATCATTCGAGTGCAACCAATTTCTAATGGGTTAATTTTATTAGTTTTTTTCATCTTAAAGTGTGGCACAATAATTGCTTTTCGTAAAAGTGACCGGGCCTGGGAACGGTCATTCTCCCTAAGAACAGCCCATGGGAAAGAAACTCATACTGATTGTGGATGATGAACCGGAGATCAGAAGTCTCCTCTCCAAAGGTCTTTCAAAAAATGGATATTCGATCCTCCTGGCGGATAGAAGAGAGACTGCCCTACGCCTTCTTGACGAAAAATCATTGGATTTGGTGATTACGGACGTGAAATTGCCTGATGGAGATGGCCTTCAACTTCTGGAGACGATAAAAAACAGGGCCGCCCATATCCCTGTAATTGTCATGACCGGGTTTGGCTCAATCGCTAATGCGGTTGAGGTGATGCGAAGAGGCGCTTTTGACTATATCCTCAAGCCCTTTGCTCCGGAGAGCCTGGAGCAACGAATTCAAATGGCCCTCCAGAAGGACCTCGTTCAGGAGGGAGTCTTTTCAGGAGATGAGGATTTCTCTGATGACTCGATGCCCATCCTCACGAAGGACAAGAGGATGAAAGAAATGATCGATTTGTGTCAGAGGATTGCTTCCACCAAGGCCACCGTCTTGATTCAAGGGGAGAGCGGGACCGGAAAAGAGTTATTTGCCCGGTACATCCACGCCCGGAGTCCCCGTGCAAAAGGTCCTTTCATCGCCATCAACTGCGCCTCGTTGCCAGAGATGTTGTTTGAGAGCGAATTGTTTGGTTATGAAAAGGGGGCCTTTACGGGAGCCCTGTGCAGAAAAATGGGGAAATTTGAATTGGCCCACCAAGGGACGATTCTCTTGGATGAGATTAGCGAGATGAGTCCTTCACTCCAGGCGAAGCTGCTGAGGGTTCTCCAGGAAAATGAGGTCGATCGAATCGGAGGTCGGGAACCCATTCCCGTGGATATCAGGGTCATCGCCACAACGAATAAAGACCTGGAGACCTCCATTGAGAAAGGGGAGTTCAGGGAGGACCTTTATTATCGCCTCCATGTGATCTTCCTTAAGCTTCCCCCCTTGCGAGAGCGGTTGGAGGACATCGAGCTCTTATCCCGTACCTTCTGCAAAAAATATTCGGCCTCCTACGGCAAGGGGGTCCGTTCCATCTCCGAAGAAACGTTAGCGTGGTTAAAAAGGCAGCCATGGCGTGGGAATGTGAGAGAGCTGAAAAATTTGATCGAACGGGCGGTCCTGATGAGTTCTGGAGACGAATTGGATTTGAGGGATATCTGCGGTGAAGTCCTGGACCAGACAGCAGAGACCACCTTCAAAGACCCTTCCTCCTTCTCCTTGCGGGAGATGGAAAGAAATCTAATCTTCAGGGCATTGGAAAGGACAAAGGGAAATCGAACGCATGCGGCCAAGATCTTAGGGATCAGCATCCGGACGTTGAGAAATAAGCTTCATGAATATAAAGAGGGTTTGCCTGTCCTGGAGCTCTCTTGATCTTAGGGCGATGCGGCCTTTTCGATTGGCATTATTATTGCTATTATGTATCGTTGCGTGGCCTGGATCAAAGTAATGTGAGCTGATCCTTGTACAAACGGAAGGAGGAGAAGATGAAATTATTCGACCAGACCATCGGCTTTCTTGGGCGGTCTTTGGATCTAAGAACTCTACGCCACAAGATTGTCTCAGCCAACGTCGCCAACTCAGAGACCCCTAATTACCAATCCGTCGATTTTTCTTTTCAAAAAGTGCTGGAACGCTCAATCCAGAACGCCTCAACCCTCCAGCTTAAGAAGACCCACTCTGCTCACCTGACTGGAGACTTTGAGAGCACCCCAGATCTGGAGTTCTCTAAGGAAGGAGTCAATATCGATCAGGAGATGGCCAATCTAGCCGAAAACAATCTGATGTTTCAAGCCGGCGTGCAGGCTCTGTTGAAAAAATTGGAGGCCCTCAAAACGACCATTTCCGAAGGAGGGAAGTAAAACGATGGACTTATTCAAAGCGATGGGAATCAGTGCCAGTGGACTTCATGCCCAGCGGGTAGCGATTGATGGGATCTCCATGAATCTGGCCAATATGCAGACGACAAGGGCCGAAGGGGGCGAGCCGTATCGCCGGAGACGGATCGTCCTTTCATCCCATCCCCTTGATCAGGGATTTACGGACATCCTGCTCAATAAACTCGAAGTGGCGGGCCATCTCGTGAGAACCCATCTGAACCACTTTCCTGAAACGCGATTCTCCCCCTGGGAGATGAGTGAGGGAAGGGGTGGGGTGAAGGCTGAGTTGATCGTTGACCCCAGCGGGGACAAGATGATCTATGATCCATCCCATCCGGATGCGGATGCTTCAGGCTATGTCCTCTTGCCCGATATCAATCCGATTGAAGAGATGGTCGCTTTACTGCTGGCGGTCCGAAGCTATGAGGCCAATGTGACCGCCTTCAATGCGGCCAAGGCCATGGCTTTAAGAGCCTTAGAGATCGGTCGGTAGACGGGAAAGGATGGAGATCCGAATGGGTGAGATGAGTGTCAAGAATGTTTCGCCTTTCCGTGGAGGGAATGTAGAAAGCCGGAGACCGGTTTCCCGGGATCCTCTCTCCGATTTCAAGAAAGAACTGCATCAATCGATCGAAGATTTGAACAAACAGCTGGTCCAGGCCGATCAAAGCGTACAAGAGATGGCATTGGGTAAAACGGACATCCACCAGGCCATGCTCGCCCTGGAGCAGGCCTACGTCTCTCTCCGGATGATGCTCCAGGTGAGAAATAAGATCATTGCTGCCTACGAAGAGATCATGCGGATGCAGTTTTAAGTGGAATGAGGAGTGGAATAGATGGCCAGCAGAGCCGCTGAACAGATGGGCCAGGTGTTGAACACCTTTTCTAAAAGCAAGATCCTTCCGATCCTTTTCATTCTCCTGCTTGCGGTCATTGGGTTTGGATCCCTCATCTTTTGGAATAGCCAGCCTGATTACCAAGTCCTCTTCAGTAATCTTTCACCCGAAGACGCAGGAGAGATGGCCAATAGGCTGAAAGAGAAAAAGATTCCTTTTCAGCTTACTCAGGGCGGGACCACCCTTCTAGTTCCAAGAGACCGGGTCTATGACCTCAGGCTCTCTTTAGCGGCTGAAGGCTTGCCCAAAGGGGGTGGGGTGGGTTTTGAGGTGTTTGATCGCACGAACCTAGGCATCACGGACTTCGTCCAGAAATTGAATTATCAAAGAGCCCTCCAAGGCGAATTGTGTCGAACGATCAAGCAGATCAAAGAGATCGAGCAGGTCCGGGTCCATGTCGTTACTCCCAAGGAGTCTCTCTTCATTGAAGAGCAGAAGAAGCCTACGGCCTCAGTCTTTCTGAAGACCCGCTCTGGTACGACCCTGTCCCCTCCTCAGGTGGAGGGGATCGTCCATCTGGTTTCCAGTGCCGTGGAAGGATTGGAGCCGAGAAACATCACCGTCGTGGATACCTCGGGAAGGATCTTATCGAAGAGGAATGACCCGACTCCGGTCGGCCAGTTGACCACAACTCAATTGGAATACCAGCGGAACATGGAGGAGAATCTGAGGAAAAAAGTCCAGGGGATGCTGGAAGAGGTCCTGGGACCCAACAAGGCGATTGCCCGCGTTTCGGCAGAGATTGACTTCCAGCAGATCGACATTACCGAAGAGCGATACGACCCTAATACCATCGTGCGAAGCGAACAAAAGAATACCGAACGATCTTCTGCGACCACTGGCGCCGCAGCGACCGGAGAGACGAAAGCGGAGAGCCTCCGGGAAGGAAAAACAGCCAAGCCTAAAACCGGTGTCACCCCTTCCTCTCCGCCTCTTCCGGTCAACACCAATTCTTCGGAACGGCAGCATGAAATTCGCAATTATGAGATCTCTCGAATCAGCAAGCATATCAAGAATCCAGTTGGTCAGGTCAAAAGGCTATCAGCGGCGGTTATTGTCGACGGGAATTACAAAGACGGGACGGATGCAAAGGGGAATCGAGAGAAGCAGTATATGCCTCGTTCTTCGGAAGAGATGAAGAATTTGGAAAATATCGTCAAGAAAACCATTGGCTATAGTGAGGAAAGAGGGGACCAGGTGGAGGTCACCACGATGCCATTTTATGGGTCGATTGTGGAAGAAGAGACCAAATCCCCAATGGGAAGTCCCTGGTGGCAGGAATACATTATGATCGGCTACAAACCTGTCGTCAGCCTGATGCTGGCCTTTCTTTTTATCTTCTTTGTCATTCGTCCGCTTTTGAAGAAAAAGATTTTAAGCGCAGGGGAAGAGGGCATCCTTCTTCAACCCCCAATGCCTCCGATGATCCCACAGGGGGCCGCCCAGGAGGGGATACAAAAAGAGATGAGACCTCAGGCCACACTGAACATTAGAGATCAGACCATCAAATTAATTCAGGAGAATCCTTCCCGAACGGTGGACATTGTTAAGAGATGGATTCGTGAAGAGGAGTAGAGGGACCTATGGTGAATGAAAAATTGACAGGCCCTCAAAAAGCGGCCATCCTCCTTTTCAGCCTCGGGGAAGAGACGGCCTCATCGGTTGTGAAGCAACTGGATGAGAAGGATATTAAGAAATTGGGGAGCTCCATGTCAAAAGTGTTTTCTGTCTCTCCAAAGACACTGGAGGCCATCTATAGTCAATTCAATGAAATAGCGTCTTCCGCCCTTCCCCTTCAAATCGGTCATACGGAAGGCACCCAATTCATAAAGAATATCGTCGCAAAAGCAGTGGAGAAGGATAAAGCTCAGGTGATCCTGGAGGAAATCCAGGAAGAAGGGAAATGGAACTTATTCCAGAATATTCGTCGCCTCGATCCCAGAACCATTGCTAACTTTATTCGGAACGAGCACCCTCAAACCATTGCCATCATCCTGACCCACTTAGATTCAAGTCAATCCGCAGCCATTTTAGAAGATTTGCCTCCTCCCGTTCAAACGGATGTCCTCTGTCGCATTGCTGAATTGGAAAATATCCCACCAGGGATTGTTGAAGAGATTGATCAAGCGCTTAGGGAGGGGGTTTCAATGATCAAAGGTTTTGAGGGACAAAAACAGGGCGGGGTTCGTGTGGTCGCTGATATCTTGAACCAGATGGATAGCACGATGGAAGGCAATATTCTGAAAGGGATTGAAGAACAGAGGCAGGGGATGGCAGAGGAGATTCGAAAATTGATGTTTGTGTTTGAAGACCTGATCCAAGTAGATGACAAGAGCCTCATGGCGATTCTGAAAGAGATCAACAATGAAACGCTGATGACGGCGATGAAGACGGCCTCGGATGATCTCAAAGAAAAGATCTTCAAGAACATGTCGGAGAGGGCAGCACAGATGATGAAAGAGGACCTGGAGGTCATGGGCCCTGTCCGCCTAAGGGATGTGGAAGCGGCTCAGCAGTCGATCCTTAAAGTAGCCAAGAAATTGGAGAGCGAAGGAAAGATCGTATTGGGGAGCAAAGGAAAGGAGGAGGTCTTTGTCTAAGGAATTCATTCCCGATTCCTCTTATCCTGAAGGCGCAGAGAGGGGTCCTTTTCAACCGGCATGGCCCGAACTTCAGCCGCGGGACCCTTCCTCTTGCTTTCAGCAATACTGGAAAGGAATAGAAGAGGAAGTATTAAAAAAGGTAAAGAAAAAAGCACTCTTCATTGAAAAAGAGGCTTACGAAAAAGGTTTTGCACAGGGGGAAAAAGATGGGTTTGAACTGGGTCGGAAACGGCTTGAAATGATGATTCGCCAATTTGAGCTTCTTCTCCTCAACCTCCGGGGTCAACAGGAAGAACTCTATAAGGAATTCGAGAAGGAGATGTTGCAACTGGCCATCAGCATCAGCCAAAGAGTGATTCGTCATGAATTGACCGTGCAAGAAGGTATTATTCAAAAGACGTTGGAAGAAGCCTTTCGGAATGTGTCCGGCCGGACAAAAATTGTCGTCCGTCTCAACCCCGTGGATTACCAGTATCTGCTCACCCATCAGGAGGGATTTCCATGGGGGAGAGCCCATACGGAGAGGATCGGTGTGGTTGAAGATCCCTCCGTCTCTCGAGGGGGCTGCTTGCTCGAAACTTCTTTTGGAGACGTGGATGCAACGATTGAAAGTCAGTTTGCTGAGATCGTCTCCTCGATTTGGAGCCGGTGGCAGTCACAAAAGAAACAGGGCGATCAACCGATCCCATGATGTGATCTTCTATGTCCCATTGGGCTCTATTCAATTCTCTGATACAAAGCACAAAAACAATAAGAACCTATGGTCGGGTGGTTCAGGTGATCGGCCTGGTGATTGAAGGGATAGGGCCCCTCTGCGCAATTGGGGACCTCTGTCATATTAAGATAAAGGGAGAGGAAAGGCCGATCCTGGCAGAAACCGTAGGTTTTAAAGAGAACAAGATCCTGTTGATGCCCATAGGGAACACACAGGGTGTTGAACCGGGATGTCAGATCATCCCTTTGGGATGCCCATCTCAAGTTCAGGTCAGTTCACAATTATTAGGTCGGATCTTAGATGGCCTTGGAAATCCGATCGACCAGAAAGGTCCCATTCCCGTTGAGAGAACCTACCCTCTCTACGGAGACCCCCCCGACCCTCTATTGAGACAGAGGATCTCTGAGATCCTTGATGTTGGGGTTAAAGCGATCAATGGCCTGTTGACCCTTGGAAAAGGGCAGAGGATTGCCATCTTCTCAGGATCGGGCGTGGGAAAGAGCATCTTGTTAGGAATGATGGCCCGCCATACAAGCGCCCAAGTCAATGTCGTCGCCCTGATCGGAGAGCGAGGGAGGGAGGTACGAGATTTCATTGAAAGAGACTTGGGCGATGAAGGATTGAAGAGATCCGTGGTGATCGTTGCCACTTCAGACCAGCATCCCCTCATTCGAATAAGAGGGGCCTATTTGGCCACAGCGATCGCTGAATATTTCAGAGATAAAGGAAACGATGTTCTTTTAATGATGGATTCGATTACGCGATTTGCGATGGCCTCACGTGAAGTGGGATTGGCCATTGGAGAACCGCCTACCTCCAAGGGATATACTCCAAGTGTTTTTGCAAAACTGCCTAAACTGTTGGAACGGGTCGGAACGACGAAGGACCAAGGAAGCATTACTGGCATCTATAGCGTTTTAGTAGAGGGAGATGATATCCATGATCCTATCGCCGATGCCATCCGCTCCATTGCCGATGGACATATTGTCCTCTCCCGAGAGCTGGCAAATCAGAATCATTATCCAGCGATCGATGTCTTGGCGAGCATCAGTCGGGTGATGATCGACATTGTGGATCAGGATCAATTATTGGCCAGAAATAAATTGGTTTCTTTGTTGGACACGTATATGAGAGCAGAGGATTTGATTCAGATTGGAGCTTATGTCGAGGGAAGCAATCCCCTTGTCGATGAGGCCATAAGAAAAATACCGGCGATCAATCGATTTCTTTGCCAAGAGATCCAAGAAAAGGTGGATTTTGGAGAAAGTGTCGGTCTATTAAAAGGTCTTTTTTGCTGAAGGTTCAGGTAGACCTTTCTCAACGCTACGGAAATCGCTTGAAGCGATGAGCTTTTCGGTTAGGTTATGCGATTTTCTTTTCGACTTCAAAGTCTTCTCAATTGGAAAAAGGGTTTAGAGGAATCAGCCCAGATGAAAGTGGCTGCAAAGGGCAGACAACTCAACAGACAGGAAGCGGAGATTCAACGATTGGCTTCTCAGAGAGCAGAAATCGGTCGGATTCTAAATGCAAAAGCCAGCGAAGGGATGCAAGTGGGTGAATACCTTCTCTACCATGACTACGCTGAAGGAAGTTACCATGTTCTGATGAAAAAAGAGGTCGAGAAGGAACAAACGAAGAGAGAAATGGAGGTAGAGCGGGAACGTTTGATGGGTTTCGTGAAAGAAAGGAAGATGTTAGAGAGGTTGAAGGAGAAAAGATTGAAGAAATTTATCGCCCTGATGGAAAAACTGGACCAAAAAAATATTGATGAAATAGTTATTCAAAAATTCCACCCCACGGCTGGGAAAAGTCTTTAACAGAGCAAAGAAAAAGAATTCAATTTCTCCTTTAATCTTCCGATAAAAAGAAGAGAGGTTCTATACTGAAAGAAGGTTATTCGATGGAGGAAAATGAGCAAAAGTTTGATGTGGAAAAATTGGGAGAATGTAGAGTCTTATCTCCGATCTCTGGTTTATATTTCATCAATGAAAAAAGACGCGTTCTCTATCACGACGAATTGGAAGAGATCGAGTCATTTCTCGCTAAGGGAAAAGAACTTCCAACCTTTGAGATGGCAGGACCGAGACAGAAGATCTACTTTGATCCCTCAAAACTGAAGTGTGGTATCGTGACCTGCGGGGGTCTCTGTCCGGGTCTAAATGACGTCATCAGGGCATTGGTTATCTCTCTTTATTACCATTATGGAGTAAAGACCGTTTTTGGGTTCCCTTATGGTTATGAAGGGTTAGTTCCTAAGTATCACCATAAGCCCGTGGAGTTTACACCAGAGATGGTGAGCCGAATTCATGAGCTTGGAGGGAGTATCTTGGGTTCATCAAGGGGAGCCCAGAATGTGGAGGAAATGGTCGATACGTTAGAACGTATGAATATTGGAATTCTTTTTACGATCGGTGGAGATGGGACGTTGAGAGGGGCCCATGCGATTTGGCAAGAAATCCAAAAGCGAGGACTAAAGATTTCCGTCATTGGTATTCCGAAAACAATTGATAATGATATCTCTTACACGCAGATGTCCCTTGGTTTTCAAACGGCTGTCTCAGAAGCCCGCAGAGTTACTTATGCGGCCCATAGTGAGGCAGAAGGGCATCGAAATGGGATAGGCCTCGTGAAATTGATGGGCAGGGAATCTGGTTTTATCGCGGCCTATGCTTCCCTCGCAGATACGCAGGTCAATTTTTGTTTGATTCCTGAAGTCCCCTTTAAACTTGAAGTTTTTCTGAAAGCCCTCCGGAGGCGGCTGGAGAATAGAGGCCATGCGGTCATTGTGGTTGCTGAAGGGGCGGGACAAGATCTGATGGAAAAATCTTTCGATCAGGATGCCTCAGGGAATATCCGCTTGAATGACATTGGGATTTTTTTACGGGAAAAGATAAGAGAGTATTTTAGTAAAATCGGTATGGAAATAAACCTAAAGTATATCGATCCAAGCTATACGATTCGAAGCATGCCTGCAAATGCTTTTGATTCGTCCTTCTGCTTACTCCTTGGACATAATGCGGTACATGCAGGGATGGCAGGTCGTAGCGGCATGGTCGTGGGATATTGGAAAAATACCTTCATTCATCTTCCCATCCCCCTGGCAACTTCGAAGCGCAAGAAGATAGACCCAGAGGGTTTTTTTTGGAGCAGTGTCCTCGCCGCCACTGGGCAACCAAAGAACCTTGAATAAAGGAAGAAAATTTAGCAGGGGAATGGAGATGGCGCTTCCAGCGGTAAGCGTTGAGGGTCACATCTTCAAATCGGCAGGACGATTCTGACAACGACACTTACGAACACTCAACCGAGACTCAGGATCTTTCTCTCCCAATCTCCTCAGAATTCTGATCCCCAGGGCCCGAAGGTCTCTGCTCCTTGATAAGGACGGGACGGCAGAAAGAGGCCGATCGGAATACCTGTTTTAGAGGATAAAATCGTGCAGCGGGCCGTAGCGGAGGTGATGGGGGCCCCAAGACCTTAGTTAGTTATTTAAGCCTGATAATCATATAAAAGGCACCTGAACATACCACGCGTTGTGTGGTATACCT